>PLLV01000025.1 GCA_003142295.1 Syntrophaceae bacterium | reverse complement strand
ATCTTCACTAAATGCTTGGTTTGTCAAGTATATAATTCCCATATTTAAAAGACATCACGGCCATCAAGCTCGGCAACAAGGTGTTTAAAGAGGAGAAGAAAAAATGATTGTTTATATTGTTGTTTGTTCCCTTTGGGCTGGGATTGATCCCGGCATAGATCTAAATTACGTCCCCTCGTACCATGTTAATTACTTTGAAAACATAAAAGAGTTGACGCCATATTTAGAGAAAAACCCAAATTGTCGATTGTTTAAGGCTGAACAACTCAAATACTCCCTCCAATCAAAAACAGTTTTAAAAGAACATCAAGAAATTATCGGTGTCGAGATAGAGGAGAAAAAGAAATGAAAAAACTAATCCTGTCTCTCATGTTGTTGGCGGCTCCGGTGATGGCGGAAGAGTATGAAATATTCGTTTCAACTCCTATTACGAATATTTCGACTGTGGTCAGTCTCAAAATAGACTGGACTAGCGATTTGAATTCCATGCTCGCTCTTGGTCACAAGAATCGAATATATGAATTTGGATTTCGTTCGGATGGTGTTGTCGTTTGGAGAATTAAAAATGACCCAGCGAAAGATCAACATTAAGCTCATCGAGAAAATCAGGGGGAAATAATGCCAAAATTTGAAAAGCTCAGAATTAAAACAGGATTGTCGAATGAACAAATGATGTCATTGGCTCATTTATTGGGTGCTGAAGGCCTTTGTCAATGCGGAAGATTTCTAAAAAAGACCGACGCTAAATACCAATTGGGTATTTTTCCTCCTCCCGGGGCACCTCTTGGAGCGAATTGGATATTGATGATTTCATACTGCCATTCTTGCGCTATGGCAATCAACGACCTTTTACGTTACATAAATGGTCGCCATAAACATCCAGAGGCGGACCGCGTTCGCCATGAAGGGAAATAATGCGGATAGATATCGCACTAAGAAATGACAAAATCCTGAAATACTATTTCAGAGGTGTTCCGCGAAAACAGATCGGGATGAAGATCTGCCGAAATTGTCCAATGCCTTATGAGACAGTCAGGAAAATTATCTACAAAACATTATTAGACCAGAGGAAAAATCCAAGATGAAAATTAGAATAACGCTAATCGATGAGGAGAACAATCACGTAAGGTTAGAGTGTCATCCAACTCTTCCAAAAATAATCGAAGAGCATAAACGAGGAAACGCTTCAGCAGCGCTCACCTATGCTGTTCTAGGATTATCAAAAATGATGGGAGATAGTGATGCAATTGCTAGAGAGCAGGAACATGGAAAGTCAGGTCTGTTAATGCCTTCTCATCCATCATTCAAGATGCCGCCAATAAACTAAATTCCCAAAATTTCCCAATTAAGTATTTGCAAAAAATAACTCCTATCGCGTAAACTACTCGCAACGGGAAGGATCTCATCCAATTTTATGGGTGAGCTAATTTATACAAAAACTTTGAGAAACCTTCCCGGGCTCTTCTCTAATCCTCGCCATTCCCCTGGCGAGGCTTTTTTATGCCTTTCCAAAACTGAATTCAAAAGAATGAACGGAGGAATCAGTTGAAGAATGGTGGGCGTCGTCCTGGTGCTGGACGTAAAAGAAAACCTGAAAATGTTCTTAAAGAAATGGAACTCAAAGCTCGGATAAAAAAAGCTGAAGAAGCATTCCAGTTCGAGTATGACGTGATGAATGATAAGTCTGTTCCTTGGGGTATTCGTTTAGAGGCGTCCAAAGATATCCAAGATAGAGTTTATGGAAAGCCGAAACAAGTAACTGATTTTCAAAGCAAGGGAAAATCTCTTCTTGATATTTTGTACGAAGTCTACGGGTTACAAGCAAATGTCGCCTGAAGCTAAGCTCATTCAAAAATGGCTTAAAGATCCAGTATCTTTCGTTGTTGAGTGTTTGAAAGCCGAACCGGATAAATGGCAGATCCAATTCCTTAGAGAATTTAACAGCAATCAGAGAATGGCGTTAAAGGCTTGTAAGGGTCCTGGTAAAACAGCCGTGCTTGCTTGGTGCATTCTTCTTTTTCTCTGTACTCGTCCTCACTCAAAAATCGCCGCAACCTCAATAACCAAAGACAATCTTGAAGACAATCTGTGGCCTGAACTGTTTAAGTGGATGGATCATTCTGAATTTCTGAAGAAAGCATTCACTTGGACTAAGACAAGAATCTGTTCAAACGAAGCCCCTGAGACTTGGTTTGTTTCAGCAAGAACTTGGCCTAGAAATGCTGATGCTCAACAACAAGCAAACACGCTCGCCGGACTTCACGCTGATTATCTCATGTTCGTCTTAGATGAATCAGGCGGTATTCCAGATGCAGTTATGGCCGCTGCCGAAGGGGGGCTCTCCACCGGGAAAGAGACTAAAATTTTACAAGCTGGAAACCCAACGCACTTAGAAGGTCCACTTTACCGTGCCTGTACCTCAGAAAGACGGCTCTGGTATGTTCAGGAAATTACTGGAGATCCAAAAGACCCAAATAGATCTACCCGTGTTTCTGTCAAATGGGCGCAAGAGCAGATTGAAAAGTATGGAACTGATAATCCATGGGTCTTGGTTAATGTCTTTGGCAAGTTCCCTCCCGCTTCTATAAACGCATTGTTAGGTCCAGATGAAGTAGAGGCTGCGATGAAACGAGTCGTAAGGGTGGAAGACTACGAATTCGCTCAAAAGAGGCTTGGCGTTGATGTAGCGCGGTTTGGTGATGATTCTACGGCACTTGCCCCAAGACAGGGATTAATGTGCCATCAAATCGAAGAAATGAGGAATGCGCGCGGGAATGAAGTAGCCGCCAGAGTAGCCCTAGGAAAGCAACGTTGGGGTTGGGAAGTCTGTTTTGTCGATGATGGCGCTGGTTTTGGAGGAGCGGTCATTGATTCTATGCTTCAAGGTGGATTAGAGGCAATTCCTGTTAATGCTTCAGGCAAGGCCGATGATCCCAGGTACTTCAATAAACGCTCTGAAATGCACTTGCGGTTTTCAGAATGGGTTAAACGTGGCGGATGCTTGCCAAATAGTCCGAGACTAAAAAGTGAAATAACTGCCATAACTTACACCTTTGTTAATGGGAAATTCAGGATTGTTGAGAAAGAACAGATCAAAGAATTGTTGGGATATTCGCCAGATTATACAGATGCTATTTGTCAAACCTTCGCTTGGGCTGAAATGCCCCGCGGCTCCAACATTAATCAAGCTTCTCTACCAAAAGATGAATTAAGTGGTTTATCTCTTACCTCAGAAGAACTTGGGATCACTAGTCATAAGGGAAACATAAAAAGTGAGTTTGACCCGTTTCGTGAGCCGGCGGGAGTTCGATGAGAAAAATTAGAGCTAAAGCGTTAAGAAAGCAGGCATACAAAGAGGTTCCCTATCGTTTCGTAAGGAATCGTTACCGCTTATTAAAACGAATGTATAACAGGAATCAAACCGTATGATCGCCACGTTTCCTATTTCTAAGCCATTAGATTTAAGAATGAGAATCGTTGACTTCGCTAATGAAATTTATAGCGAAGAGCTTATGGATGAAATGAAACCGCTTTGGGAAAGACACAAGAAAGAATTAGAGGCTTACGAAGAGATGGAATTAGCTCCAGACTTGTCTCTGTTTAAAGCCTGTGAAGCCGCAAAGATTTTGAGGATCTACACAATCAGGAAAGAGAATCGATTGATTGGATACAACATATTTTTAGTGACTCGCGATCCTCATTTTAAGGGATATCTCATTGCTAATCAAGATCTTGTATTCATTGAAGTGTCCGAAAGAAAAGGAATGGTCGGATATCAATTCATGAAGTGGTGTGATAACGAATTAAAACACGAAGGAATTCAGGTCATATTTCAACGGATCAATGTCAACCATGACCATGGTGCTCTACTAAAAAGACTTGGCTACAAGCCAATTGATGTTGTCTACAGGAGGAATCTCAATGTGTGATCCAGTTACAGCAGCAGTTATCGTGAGCGCTGTTGTTACAGCCGGGGCGACTGGCTATCAAGCCTCTGAATCCCAGAAAGCACAACTCCACGCGAAAGATGTTGCAGATAAGCAAAAACAAGATACTCAAAATGCAATTAGTGCTCAAGAGGCCAAGGACCAAGCGAATCTGAAAAATAAGGCTAATACAGGCGGAGCTACCCAGAAACAAGCCATAGACGCTATTAGGGCTTCAATGGCAGCTAGCTCTGGGATGGGTGGAACGATTTTGACCAACCCTCAAGGATCGCCCGGGACTCCCACAACTTCAAAAACGATGTTAGGAGCTTAAATTGATTTCAAAGATCAATCCAAGAGTTATCGAAGACACTTACAAAAAGTTCAATGCTCAGGTTATTAATCGACTTGAGCTTGAGCGTTTACGTTCTATGCTTTTAGTTGAAAGGTCAACTTTCTTTGCTCATTGGCAGGAATTAGGACGTTATATTTTCCCTCGAAGAACAAGGTTCTACACGACAGACGTTGACAAAGGAACGAGGCGCAACCAGTCAATCATAGATTCCACGGGCGGTTTGGCTGCGAGGACATTACGCTCAGGCATGATATCGAGCTTCACCTCTCCTTCCCGCCCATGGTTTAGGCTCACAACTCTCGATCCAGACTTGGCCAAGAGAGATTCAGTTAAGGAATGGCTCTATGACGTAACCTGGCTTATGTCGGATGTATTCTTTAAATCAAACGTCTACAACTCTTTATCGACTGTCTATGGAGATATTGGGGTCTTTGGGACCGGGGCTATGCTTATTGAAGAGAGCTTTACTAAGGTCATTCACACACTTCCCTTTACCATTGGAAGCTATTACATTTTCGCCGATGACAAGTTAAAGATCAACGGATTCATGCGTGATTTCCGTTTAACCGTCAGGCAGATAGTCGAGAAATTTGGAATGAAAGAAGGATCTCCCGATATTGACTGGACTGGAATTTCTGGCATGGTCAAACGCCTTTGGGAGATGGGAACAACTGAAGCATGGATCGAAATGAGCCATGGAATTATTCCAAATCCAGACTGGAATCCAGACTCGCCTTTATCAGACAAGAAAAAATACATGAGCGTCTATTACGAGCGCGGAAGTCTTGGGGGGCAATTTTCTTTAAGTGATATCGACACGACAAAGGTTTTGCAGAAGAAGGGATATGACAAATTCAGGGTTTTGGTTCCTCGTTGGGAAGTGAGCGGAGAGGACATTTACGGGACGTATTGCCCCGGGATGGAGGCTCTAGGAGATATTCAGGGTCTTCAAATGTACGAACGTAGAGCGGCTCAGGCTCTTGAGAAGTCAATTAACCCGCCTATGGTTGGTCCAGCTTCGCTTCGCAACTCAAAAGCCAGTGTTCTTCCAGGTGACATCACGTACATCGAGGGTCGGGAAGGACAGCAAAGCTTTACTCCTGCTTATCAGATTCAACCCAATTTTCAGCAGTTAGAAGCTAAGGAAGAGCAGATCAGGCAAAGGATTAAGAAATGTTTTCACGAAGATCTTTGGCTTGTCATTTCAAACATGGAGAAAGGAAACGTAACGGCTGAAGAGATTCGGGCACTCCAACAGGAAAAACTTCAGGAAATTGGTCCCGTAGTAGACAGACTTAATCAAGACTTGCTTGATCCGCTCATTGAGAACACATTTGACATCATGCAGATGCAGAGGATGTTACCTCCTCCTCCTCAAGAGATGTCAAAGATGCCTTTAAAAATTGAATATGTTTCGATCATGCACCAAGCCCAAAAAGCATTGGCGGCTTCTGGAATAGAAAGATTTTGGTCTTTCGCTTCACAGATTCGTCAAGCAGAGCCAGAAAATCCTGATGTTCTGGACAAAATTAACGTAGACGAATTGATTGATCATTACGGAGATGCTTTGACGACACCTCCGGGTGTCATTCGTGATGACGATGAAGTTGAAAAGATCCGGGCTCAACGTCAACAGGCGATGGCTCAACAACAGAAAATGGCTCAAATTGAACAAGCGAGTAAAGCAGCTAAGAATCTTGGCGGGGCTGATACAAGCGGTCAAAACGCTTTAACAGATCTCATAGATCAAGGACAGGCCGGTAACCTAATGCCAGCGCGATGATCACAATTTATTTTGGAAGGCATGGGGAAACCGATCTTAACAGGGAAGATAGACTTCGCAGTTGGATTGACGAGCCCTTAAACGCTGACGGAATCAAAGAGGCAGAAGCGATGGCGAAGAAAATGGAAAAGTTTCCATTGAATAGAATTTACACGTCTGATTTAGATCGGGCTGATAAAACGGCGAGAATTGTGGCCAAAGCACACAACCTTAAGCCAATCCCGCGTCAGTGGTTTCGTCCGATCAACTATGGAGAATGGAATGGAAAAAAGGTCACAGATGTCAAAGAAGAGATGCAAAAACTTCTCGACGAATGGAAAACTAACCCAGATAAGAAAGCACCCGGGGATGGGGATTCATTCACTGAATTTCAAGATCGTTTTTTGGGTGGACTCCATGCTGTTATTAATGCCGCGTCAGGAAATGAACAAATCATGATTTTAGGCCATTTGAGAAACTGTCTTTTGCTTTGGGCTGTAGCTAAAAATGGAGAACCGCTCAAGGGAGACACTTTGGATCTCATCGACGATAAGCATTTCCATCAAGAGAGTGGGTCTGTAGCCAAATACGAATGGGACGGATCGCTTCAATTTAAGGGGATTATTTAATGCCATATGCTAGCGCATCTCAACGAAGGATGTTTAATGCTAGAGCCAAGAAGTCCAAGAAGTGGGCAAAGATGGCTGCGGAATTTAACAGAGCCAGCAAAGGCAAGAAATTGCCAGAGAAAAAGAGATGATTCCGACAATAGATGGAATATTCATTGAAGTATTTCTACATTTTGAAAGGTTGGTCTTTAAGAAGGGAAAGCTAGAAGTTGATTGGTTAGGACAAATGAATATTTCATACGGGATGAACTAATGAGTGAATTACCAGGAAACCCAGCTCCAGAATCAGAAGACCGGGGAGAACTCTCCGATCCTAAAAAGGTTGGCCGTAAAGGTTTAATGGATCGAATCAAAGATCGACAGGCAAAAGAAGATGCGCTGTTTGTCCTATCCAGTATTCAGGGTCGCAGATTCTATTGGAAGCTTATGAAGAGATGCGGAATCTTTCAGACTTCTTTTACAGGGAATAACACCACGTTTTTCAATGAGGGAATGCGGAATGTAGGTCTTGAGCTTTTGAAAGACGTGAACGAGCTTTCACCCGAAGCCTATTTGAAAATGATTCAAGAGTCGAAACTCGAAGAATCAAAGAATCAGTAAAGGAGAATGTATGACAGATACGCCCGAAACTCAGCCGAGCCTGATAAACGAGGCACCGAAAGACGCGCCGGCAGAACCAACGCCGGAATCGAAGTTATTCCCAGAGTCAAAGCCAACAGATCAGAAGCCAGAAGAACCGGCCAAGCCGGAACCGACGTCTCCTAAGACTGAAGAGCCTAAACCTGAGGAACCAAAGAAAGAAGAACCAAAAGCAGAGCCATCAAAACCTTCGGAGCCAGCGAAACCCGCAGCTACCGATTACGAGAATTTGAAGCTCCCTGAAGGGAATCTCCTTTCTCCTGAAGAAGTAGACGCAGTTAAAAAAGAAGCCTTAGAACAGAAACTTACGATAGACGAAGCTCAAGGAGTGCTTGAAGTAAAGAATGATGCCGTAAAAGCCTTCGCAGCACGTCAAAACGAAATTCTGATTAAGGCAAGACAAGATTGGAAAGCAGCTTGGTCAAAAGACCCTGAATTTGGTGGCGATAAGCTAGCTGAAAGCAGCGAACTCGCAAAACGGGCTTGGGACAAAGTTGCCGATAACGAACTAAAGACACTGGCAAATCAGACTGGTTTTGGAGATCATCCAGCCGTTTTAAGAGCTTTTGCACGGCTTGGTCGTATGTTCTCAGAGGATCAATTGATACGTGGAAACGTGGGAGGAACACCTGAAAAAGGTAAATCTCCCGAAGAGATTCTCTATGGAAAAACAACTCCTGGACCAGATGAACCCATGTCTTAACTAAGGAGAAAACAATATGGCCGGACAAGGGAGTACAACTCTTACCCTATTGGACATTGCGAAACGCACTGATCCAACAGGCGCCGTACCCGTTATAGCGGAATTGCTCGCTCAAAAGAACGAGATCATGAACGATATTCCGTGGATCGAAGGAAATCTGCCGACCGGAACGAGGAATACTCTTCGTACTGGTTTACCGCAGGCTTATTGGAAAGTAGCAAACACCGGAACCGCTGCTTCAAAATCAACCACGGCTCAGATAGACGAAGCCTGTGGAATTTTAGAAGCGTGGTCTGTGATTGACTACGATGTGGCTCAATTGAACGGAAACGTTCAGAAGTATCGTCTTAGTGAAGCCGATGCCTTTATTGAGTCCATGTCTCAGCAATTGTGTGGGACGTTGTTTTATGGTGATACACGAGTGAACTCTGAACAGTTCATGGGTCTATCGCCTCGCTTTGGCGCAATCGCCTCAGCCGTCAACGGTCAAAACATCCTAAATGCGAATGGTACTGGAGCCACAAACTCTAGCGTTTGGCTTATCGGATGGGGTCAGAATTCCGTGTACGGGATTTACCCGCGCGGAACCATTGGAGGACTTCAGCACAAAGATTGGGGTGAAAGGATTATTCAAACCTCAGTGACTTTGGGCGCCGGATATCTCCATGCGTATGTGGACAAATGGCAATGGAAATGTGGTCTTGCTGTTAAAGACTGGCGCTATATTGTCCGTTGCGCGAATGTGTATGTTCCAGACTTAGTAGCTGGAAGCGGAACGCAAAACGCTCAGCAACTCATTAAGTTGATGAGCCGGATGCTTTCTCGTCTACCTTCGTCTGGAAGCGTGACCCCGGTGTTCTACATGAATAGAACTCTCTATTCTATGTTGCGTGTCCAATCACTTGATAAATCCCAGAACGCTCTCGGAGTGATTCAGGGATTGGATCAGTTTGGGCATCCGCTTCGCGGAACTCTGGTATTCGACAATGTACCCATCAGATTGAACGATCAGTTGCTACTTACTGAATCGGCCATCAGCTAAAGGAGAAATAAAATGATACGTGATAGCTTATTGATGTTCACTGGCGTCGGAACTTCAGGTTATGCTCCGACAGCCCAGCAAGACAATATTGGCCCAAATACTTACGACACATCTCCCCTGGGGCTTCCGACAGGATCAGGCGGCGCCGCTTCAGTTGGTTATGATGCCGGTTCGTCTGCAAACGCCGGGCGTGACATTGGAATTGGCGGAGAAATGTGGTTCGAAGTATTGGTAACGGCTGCCGTTACGTCAGCGGGCGCACCGACCGTTCAATTCATCTTGGGAACGGATTCGGTCGCTGCTTTGACGAATGTGGCAGAAACGACTGGCGTTGGAGTTCTTATTTCTTCAGCCTCCTATCTCAAAGCGACATTGGTGAAAGGGTTTATTTACCGGACCCAATTGCCTGCGTCTCTTGTTTATCAGCAATACATCGGACTCGACGTTTACATCGGAACAACGACCCTGACTGCTGGAACATTTGAGGCGAAACTCCTCATGAATATTCAAGCGTCAGATCTGTATCTGAGCGGGTTCGCAGTTCAATAAATTCAGTAAAGGTTGGAGGAGTGATCCTTGGATCTATGATCCTAAAAACTCCCAACGATTTTAGGGGGCATCATGAAAGTAAAAGCAAAGCAAGCTGGTCAATATCAAGGAACGATGCACTATCCGGGAGATGTCTTCGACATTGAAGTAGATGCTTGCCATCCGGCCCCGTGGATGGAACCCATTCCAGAAATCAAAGAAGTTTTTACGGAACCGATAGTGGAAGAAAAGATTTCTATTCCTCCAGTCGAAAAGCTAGAGGAAAAGAAAGAAGTAAAAACTAAAAAGAAGAGGTGGTTTAAATGAGAGTGAGAGCTATAAAAGACGGAACGTATGGCGGATATTTTCGGGTTGGTCCCATTATCGGTGAGCAAGGCTCTTTCCCGGGTGAAGTGTTTGAAATAGATAACCGTCCTTTCCCAATCCTTGATATCGACGGAAAGCCTATATTTGAACTCGATGAAGATAAGAAAAGTATTATTGGAAAAGACGGTAAACCTAAGATGAAAATGGGAGTATGGTTTTCTCCTGAATGGATGGTAAGAGTTTCTGATGACGAACCCATCACAAACGATTACCCGAAATTTGAAATTCCCATTCAGTACAGAGAGCGAAAAATAAATCCAAATCAACCCAAAAGCGGAGGAGTTACTCAAACCCCTTCCTCTGTCATTTAAGGTGTAAAAATGTCATCGGTTGAGCAGACAACGACGGATATTGCGAATCTCGCTCTTTCTCATTGCGGAGTTTCTAAGCCTCTTGTCAATATATCCACTGACAAGAGCTTAGAGGCTCAGCTTTGCAGAACATTTATTGATATCACGAGGCAGACAGCCCTTCGTGAGTTTCCGTGGATGTTTGCTACGAAACAGGTAGCGCCTTCCTTAATTGCGAATCAACCTACGAGTGAATGGCTTTATGCCTATCAATACCCGGATGATTGTTTAAGGCTTATTAAATTCATGAGTTGGAGGCTTTCAAACGATACAAGGCAAAGCCGGGTTGAATATAAGATCATGCAACCAGCACCCGTGAATTTATCAACCTTATCTCCTAAACCAACGAGTTATTCTCAAACAAGCGGATTATGGCTTTATACGAATTGGCCTGGTGTTAATGTAAGTATGCCAACGGTTATCGAGTATATTTTTGACAATAAGAATATTGCTCAGTGGCCGCCGGATTTCATTATTGCCATGTCTTATAAATTGGCTTCATTCTTGGTCATGACATTGACCAGTGGTGATCTCCAGAAATACGCCACAGACATAGACGCAAGATACAAAGCGGCTATTGATACGGCGAAAGCGTTTAATCTGAACGAGGAACAAAGACCCGAGGAACCTCAGTCTGAATTCATTCGCGCGAGAGATGGGGATATGTTTGGCTATACAGGGATGACATGGATTGCTGAGCCCGCCGGGTTCCAAGTGCAATAATATGTATCCATCAATACGATTAGAAAATCTTCGCGGAACTCCTGAGAAAAGATTCATGGTGAAAACTCATCAGGAGATAAATGGATGCTGGCGATGGCTTGGTTGCTTTGATGGTACACCTCGGAATGGAGATAATCCACGCGGTCGTTATGGAAGATTTGCCCTTGATGGATATCACATGATTGGTGCTCACAAAGCTTCTTATCTTTTATTTAGAGGAATAATAGAACCTAATCTTCAAGTTTGCCATTCCTGCGACAATCCCTCTTGCGTAAATCCCCAACATCTTTTTCTAGGTACATCTCAAGAAAACATGGACGATCAAGTTTCTAAAGGACGTGGATCTTTTCAGAAACCAGGATGGATTTCTCCAAGGAAGGGGACAGGAAAACTCATTAATCAAGATGGACGATACGGTGTATTAAGAAATTACACTGTCTGCGGAAAGGAAACATTACATTCAAATTCTTACATGGAAAAAGGTAAGTCTCCAAGTTGTAGTAAAAAATGCTCTGGAATATTAAGTGCAAGGGTTCGTTTTGGGAGAGGAAATTAAATGTCAACCCCTATAAAAATAGTCAGTTTTTCCGGCGGGGAAGTAAGTCCTCTTCTTTATGGCCGGACTGACTTAACAAAATATGAGACTGGCCTAAGAACTCTTCGGAATATGATTGCTTTACGTCATGGTGGAGCTACTCGGAGGCCGGGGACTCAATATGTTGGAACGACTTTAAACAATGGAGATCCTGTTCGTCTTATCCCTTTCATTTATAACGAAACGGGAAACGGACAAAGCTATGTTTTAGAGTTTGGAAATCTTTACGTTGCTTTTATTCAGAATGGTGGATATGTTTTAGGGACATCTCCTCTTTCTATTTCCCTCTATAGTGTCACCAAAAATTACAGTCTCTATTCTTACGTCCGTTCATCCATCGGATTTAATTATATCAGTGTCGTCTCAAACAATTTAGGGAACAATATTCACGATACGAATTATTGGAAACTTCTTTATGATTGGGATATTTCAACGGGTTATTCCGTTGGAGATTTTGTTAGGGGAATGTCAGGAGGCAATGCCACGGGTTCTTATTTCATTTGCACTCAAGCAAATTCTGGCATCAATCCAATGTCAACAACTTCACCCTATTGGTCATTGGTCGCCTCAAATTATTCTCCATACACGATTGTTTCTCCATTTGCTCAGGCTGATCTTCAAACTTTGAATTTCTCCGAAAGCGCGGATGTTCTGACTATTGTCCATCATAATTATGCGCCAAGGGAATTAAGAAGATTGGCGGCGACAAATTGGGCATTTTCAACAGTTGTTACTAAAACAGCAACGCCGAAGATATCAAACCTTTCCGCCTTTTACAACGCGGGATCATTAAATTATATCTATACGGTCACAGGGGTTTCCGCTTCGGGAGAAGAATCAGAGGGATCGTCAATATTAGTGTCGAATGTGATAGCCGCATCCGCAGCAAATCCAGTTCAGCTTTTTTGGAACACAGGTGGGAATTCCTATTCCTATTATCGAGTCTATATGCAGCCAACGAGCAATTCTGCGAACATAGGCGGATACATAGGATCTACGGCAAGCGTCAATTTTTTCGATACAGGCATAAATCCTGATTTCACAAATACACCCCCTCAAGCCAATTCTCTTTTTGCCTCACCAAACAACTATCCGTCAGTTGTGGGCTTTGTCCAACAGAGACGTTTCTTCGCAAATACAATAAATAATCCTATTGGTTTTTGGGGGTCTGTCACCGGTAGTTATTCGAATTTCAATACTCACGTTACTCCTTTTGATTCAGATCCGATCATAGGTTCAATTGCGGGATCTGAGGTAAATGATATCCAAGCTATTCTTGAGCTTAAATTCATGCTCATGATGACAGCGGGCGCCGAAATATATGTTCAGGGAAATGGTAGCGGAGTCGTTACTCCTTCTTCGATTAATGCTTCGACACAATCCCAATATGGGTGCTCTAAACTAAGACCCATAAAAGCTTCTGACGTAATTATTTTTAACCAAGCGCTTGGAAGCTATCTCAGAGATTTCAGCTTTGATTTTGTCATATCGGGCTACAGGGGAAATGATTTAAGCGTTTTCTCTTCTCATTTATTTGAAGGAAGCTCTCTCGTCGATTGGGATTTTCAAAAGATTCCAGACTCCATTCTTTGGGCGGTTAGAGATGATGGAATCCTTTTGGGTTTGACTTATGTTCGAGAGCAACAGATTCTAGCTTGGCATCGTCATGATTTTCAAAATGGGACAGTTCAAAATGTTTGCTGTATCCCGGAGAATGGGACTTATGCGGTTTACTTAACGATCGAGAGAGTGATCAATGGAAATACAGTTGTTTACGTCGAGAGAATGTCATCTAGAATTTGGTCAGATGTTTTGAACGCAACTTATTTGGATTGTTTTTCAAGCTATAACGGAGTGAATTCAGGAACAATGACGATGACTCTTTCCTCTCCGTCTGGAAGTTTCAGAGCACAAGATGACGGGACGGCTTATCAGCAGCAATTAACGTTGACTGCAAGTGCTGATTATTTCAATTCCGGTATGGTAGGAGATCAGATTTTCTTATCCGATGCAGATTTTGTAGAGAACAAAGGAAATATGATTGACCCGGAGACGGGAACAAATGCTCTCACTATGCCAACAACGGGGAATCAGATCAGATGTACAATTATATCTTATACAAGCCCGACTCAAGTAACCGTGACTTCAAATAGGGCGGTTTCAATTGATCTTCAAAATACGTCTATATTAACATGGTCCCGGGCTGTTAAAAAGTTAACTGGATTGGATTATCTGATTGAACAAGAAGTCTCTGTTTGGGCAGATCGTTTCGTCGTCGGAAGCCCTTTAAACTCTGATTTAAAAACAGTGTACACTGTAGATTCGGATGGAAGTATCACCTTAGACAAATGCTACTCAGTCATTTACGTAGGTCTGCCAATAACTTCAGACTTAGAGACTCTTGATTTAGAAACATCTTTTGGCGAGACAATGTTGGGACGTAGAAAAAGGACGGCGAAGATTTCATTTTCTCTTTATCAGACCAGAAACCTCATGGGAGGAAGTGAAAACCCTGATTCAAATGTGAACAACGCCAATGGAGATCCTCTTTTTCAACTATTTGAATTACAAGAAGGAACCCATAGAACCACTTATGATCAACCCCCTGAAATGGTTACGGATCAAGATTGGGTCTTAATAGAATCTCGTTGGAACAGAAACGGAAGGATTTTTATCAGGAATGTCGATCCAACTCCGATGACAATTTTGGCGATTTCTCCGGGTGGGGATTATCCAGTCCAATCTCCGTATGTGAAGGTATAAAATGTCAGCAACCGCGACAGCATCACCAGCGCTTATGTATAGCATGGTGGGAATGAGTTCCGTTAGCGCCTTAGGAACTGGCTATTCTCAGTCTCAGGCTATCAAGGCTACTGGAAGATATCAGTCTGGAATAGCAGAGACAAATGCTGCCATGGCAGACCTGGCTGGTAAAGAGACTTTGGAAGCCGGAGATATTCAAGCCAGCCGGAAGAATTTAGAAACTCAGCAAAGAGTTGGATCGAGACTTGCTATTCAGGGAGCCTCTGGGGTTGATGTTGGGAGCGGATCTTCCGCCATGGTTCGATCTGGGGAAAATTTAGTTGGGGCGACTGATGAATTAACGATACGAAGCAATGCTCAGAGGAGAGCATTTGGCTACAAAATTCAGTCTATGCAGGACACCTATCAGGCAAAATTCGCAAAGATGACAGCCGCTTCTGAATCGATGCAGACTCTTCTCTCTGGCGGTTTAAAAGTAATATCTGAACCTCTATCGATTTATTCAAACTATCTTCGTTTCTCTAGGTATATGGGTGGGGGAGCCGGCGGGAAAGTGCCTGATTCTTATACGAGCGGTTCAGAAGGAGTAGAAGGATAATGGCTATGATAGCCCCAGAAGTAATGCCTGAACCAATTAATCCTCCCCGGATTCAACCTTCTGCTTCTTTAGAGACATTTGGAGGCGGTCAAGGACTCGAAGCCATTGGTCAGCAGGAACAGAATATCACTAGGGCGGGAGGTGAAATAGCTGCTTTTGAAAAGATCCGCGCTGATCAAACGGCAGTGGAGGAAGCCATCGGAAACAAACTCTCTCCCGCTTTAACTCAGATTCTCCATGATCCACAAAATGGTGCCATGGCTAGAATTCAGAGAGCTACGTCAATTGACGATATTCATAAAATCCACGATGACGTTTTAAAACAATATGACACAACCGCAAAAGAAATTGCCTCTAAATTAAGCGGTCCCGCTCAAATTGGAGTCTATAACAAACACGCCTATTCCTTTGGTGATTCCCTTAATAGAACCCTAATGGTTGCGGGAGATCAGAAATTCAAGGAATTGGATAATAAATCTTTCCTTTCTTTCATCGATAATACAACGGCACAAGACGCCTTGATGTGGTCTCAACATACTGACCCAAATTACTTAAAGGCAAGGACAGATTTACTTAACGATCATATCAACCAGTACGCTTTCAGAAATGGGTTGGGAAAAGACCAAAAAGAGGAATTGACTTCAAAAGTTTTCAGCAATTATCACGCTGCCATTATTGATCGGATGCTAGCTGATTCTCAAAAAGATTCAGACTACGATCAGGCAACAAAATATTTCAATGAACACAAGGATCAAATAGCGAATCTCGACGTTAGAGGTAATGTCGAGAAGATGTTGGATGCCATTCCGAAACAAAAAAAAGCGATGGAAAAACAGGCAAACGAAGATAGGTATACCGCCAATGACAGGCAAGTCATCCTTAATATCGGGTCTAGCAACTATTCCGTCAATGAAGCTTTCAGGCAATATCAGAATGACGAAATAGACGAATCGACGTACAAATGGGCAAGGAGTCAATTATTGAGTCCAAATTTCCAAACTCAAAAGATGATGGCGAGTGATCCCGATACTTATAACTCAATTCGAGAAATGCAACTTCAAGGCGGGAGTCCTAGAGAAATTCAGGACAAGATAAAAGAAGGAATTACTGAAAAGAAACTGATGCCGAATGAGATAGATTATTTAACCAAATTGACCCAAAACATCAAACCAACAGAAAGAGACAGACAGATAGAATCTGCCGCGAACTATGTCAGAGATTCAGCTAACAGATATTTTGACCCGGGCTCTTCCAGATTTGGAAACTTATTTGGAATGGAAGATAAAGCCAATCAAAAAAGAAGCGAGAAAACAGAAGCGTTGGTTAAACAGTTTTATGAAGAGGTTGATTCTAAAAAGATTAAAGATCCTGAAGAAATTCGAGGAGCTGCCGAGAGGATTTTTGAAACAGCCATCAGAAAAGAACATCCTCATATTCCAGCCGGGAAGTTGCCAGATGTTGTCTTAACTGTTGACGGAAAACTCATTAAACTTCTAAATGGTGAAGAACCATCTCAGGCAAAACCAAAATACAAGATAACTCCTACCATGGCTCAAGATGTTGAAGCTCAATGATTGCCTATCTTGAAGGGAAAGATACGACTGTTGAAGTACCTGATAACATTGGAGAGAACGAGCTAAAAGACATTCAGGACAATTTCGCCTCTTATGTTACCCCGGAACAACCGCAGAAACCAATTCCTACAAAGTCTGAGATAGCCCCAGAACCAGAAAAATGGGAGAAAAATTTCTACGAAAGCCATTTAAAGCCAGCTCTAAATCAAGCAAAACTTTTTGGTAAGGAAATTGGGGATGTTTTTTCGAATCCTGAGCCTTTACCTGAGCAATTCGCTAAAACAGAGACGGGACAGGTCTTTGGAGGAAAGGCGACAGAACAATTAACCTTCGGATTGGCTAAGCCACTCATCGAACCGATTATCAGTCAAATGACAAAAGACCATCCTGTTGCTGCGTTTACTGGAGAAATGACAGGGGGGCTAGGAAGCCTATTAGCAACCGGCGGTGCTCTCCGTATTCTTGGTCTTGGAAAGGCGGCAGTAGCAGCCGGACAAGCAGCTACAGAATTGATCCCAGAGGGTGAAATCGGAGCTAGGGTAGCAGCTTCTGCGGTCAATTGGCTACCTAAAGCTATTATGACCGGGTCTACCTTTGGGACCCAGACTTTTATCGCCAAGACAATCAAGATGTTTCAAGACGGGAATGTCGACCTACCTACTTTTGGACGCGACGTTTTGAGATCGACCACCATAAGTACAGCTGCAGGAGTTACGTTAGGCGCCATTGGGCGAATTACCAGTATCCCGACATCTGTGGCCTCGGCAGCAGCCTTAGGCTTCGTAAACTCAAAAATGGAAGGATCTGACAACCAAGAAGCGTCTTTGAGTGCTGCCATTTGGGCAGCGTTTGAATTTATTGGTTCGGAAGCTAAAACACCAGAATTAGTTAGGAACACAGTGAAATCGACAGGAGATTCGATTGGAGATTATGTATCGAAAAAAGATGCCTCTCTGGATATAGAAACAGCCCGGGGTGTGGGGAAATCTTTTGTTGAAAACGAGATTCAAAGACATGGCGGGATCGAAGAGATGGGAAAGCCAGAGGTGGCTTTACAAACTCTTGAAGATATCAACCAGAAAATAAGGCAAGGAAAAATCTCTCCCGTTATTAAAGCTCCTCCTGAAATTGAAAGAGCGCCCGAACCCACAACGCCCGTTGAACCGCAGTCTGTAAGCCAAGCATTGGTCCCGACAGAACAGCCTCAAGAGACGATGGCTCAGAAAGGGAAAAATATCGCCAATGTCATAACGGATCTTGTGAAAGGCGGAATGAAGGATATTCCGAAAGCTATTTCAGACGTTAAGAATATCTTGAATCCTTCTCCATCTGTTAATCCTCAAGAAGAACTCACGAAGCATTTTACCGAGTTTTCCAAGATGCAAATTGAACAAGTGCCAGAAGATTTAAGGGACGTTCATCACTATATGAAGTTAGGAACAGAGAGAATGGCATTTGCTCGAAACTTGGCAGATATTTCAAACCATCTTGATTCGATAGGGTTAAGTCATGAAGAAAAAATGGCGGTGTTTGACGAATACGGATTAAATACGAAGAATGTTTTTGGACATCCGATGGTTGGGAAAAACGTTGAAGATTTAATTCATGCGCCAATTGAAGAACAATATCAACGTGTTGCTTCGGCAATAGCAGAAAAGAGAGATAGTGAATTAAATCCTAAAACAATAGAAGAAGCAAAATCAATTGTTGACATGATTGATGACCGTTTTAATCCTAAGTCTCAAGACGTTTTTAAATTTTCAGAGGAAAACAAAGGGAAGTCCGAAAATGACTTAGCACAAATGGCATACAATCGAGGAATTCTTGAAGAGCCTTCTTCTGATCTTTTGAAAGTCGAATCAATGAAAGCTAAAGAAGATAAATATCCTGTCAAAATAAGGCCAGAACCTATTTCTAAAACTCCGTCGATAAAACCAGAACCAAGAGAAGTTTCAACTGCTTTTAAAGAATCAGTGGATGAAATAAAAAATATCGTTTCACCAGCAAATTCTGCTCCATTAGCGGCGCAGATAACGAGAGAACAGCTTGGGATTATGGCGAGAAGTTATGATAGAGCTGAAGCGTCCTTAGAATCTGCTAGTAAATTATTTTCAAAACAATCTGTTGAGAAAAATACTGATTTCATAAATCGGATGGAATTGGGACAAGAACAGGAAACACCTGAACTAAATTCAATCTCTAAGCAATTACGCAATCTTTTGGATACAAAGAGAAAAGAAGTCCAAGATCTTGGTAATGGAAAACTTGAGAGTTTCATCGAAAATTATTTCCCGCATATTTGGGAGCAGGGAGAGAAGACAGTATCGAAAGCCGTAATGAAAGCATCGAAGCGTCCATTCGAAGGATCAAAATCATTCATTAAAAAAAGGTCAATCGAATTTTTCAAAGAAGGAATAGATCTAGGTTTGACTCCTGTTTCATTCAATCCTGTTGATTTGACATTATTGAAGGTTCGAGAGATGGACAAATATATTATGGCTCATCGGACTATCAACGCTTATAAAGAGAATGGATTGGCTCAATATGTAGCTGTCGGAAAAGATCATCCTGAAGGATGGACACAAATTGACGACAGAATCAGCACTGTTTTCAAAAGTCCTATGGTTGCGGTTAAAGAAGCTTACGATGAAAAAATGATGAATGATCTCAATATGGTAGCTAAATCTCTTGGTATTGATCTCACACGAAATACTCATCCTGGAAAAGAAGGGAAGAGATTCGGAGATGTTTGGGGATTATCACAATCAGATGCCGCTAGATCAGGAACACCAGGGAAAATATGGACTCGATTTGCGGGTCCAGAGAGCGCACTTGCACATGAACTTGGCCATCAACTTGATCACATCTATGGACTTCAAGAGATGTTTCTATCTAATCCAACGATATCAGGTGAACTTACAAATTTGGCAAGCCAACGTGCTCCTTCCGGTTCATCAGAAAAATTCAATTCTTATATTCAAAAACCAGAAGAAAAGATGGCGGTGATGTTGGAATCTTATATTCATGCGCCGGAATTATTAAAAGAATATGCTCCAACAACTTATGGAAAATTGGTTGATTTTCTAAATAGTCAATCGAAGTTAAAGCCATTGACGGAAATTAAACCGTCTTTAGTCCTTGGAACAGGTGAATCAGAAGTATATGCGGGTGGAAACGTTATTTCTGGACATATTTGGGCACAGCCAGACGCAGCCAGAATCATAAATAATTATCTATCCCCGGGACTTCAGAAGTCTTCGATTTATCAAGCGTTTCGTTATGCGGGAAATATGATTAATCAGTTTCAGCTTGGGTTTTCAGCTTTTCACTTAGGATTTACCTCAATGGATGCAATAGTCTCAAAAATGGCATTGGCGATTAATGAGCTTTTTGAAGGGCACCCAATTAAGGCTGCGCAAGATGCTATTTCTTCTCCATTCTCTCCGATAACAAATATCATCCGTGGAAACAAATTATTCAAAGCATGGCGCGGGGAAGGGCAATCTCAAATGGATGAAATAATGGCGGATGCTATGGAATCTGCTGGTGGACGAATTCAAATGGATCAATTTTATGCAACGAGAGCCTATGATCAAATGAAAAAGTTATTTCAGGCTGGAAAACCAATTCAAGGAATTCTTCGTTTTCCAATGGTTATAACAGAGGCAAGTTCTAAACCGATTCTCGAATGGATTGTTCCTCGTCAAAAACTTGGAGTATTTTCCGATATGATGAAGATGGAGATGGAGAACAACCCGAATATGACACATGAAGAAATGCGCCAAATCGCTCAAAGGGCTTGGGATAGTGTAGATAATCGCATGGGCCAACTCGTCTATGACAATTTATTCTGGAACCGGACTTTCAAAGATTTACTCATGGCTTCGGTTCGTTCTGTTGGCTGGAATCTAGGTACAATCCGAGAAATTGGAGGAGGTGTAAAAGATTACGCGCAAGCGACGAAAGACATTCTTAGTGGAAAAAAGACAGAATTTACTCCAAGGATGGGATACGTGTCAGCCCTTCCAATTGTTGCCGGACTATTCGGAGCAATTTATCAGTATCTGAGAACAGGAAAGGGACCGGAAGAATTGAAAGATTATTACTTTCCAAAAACAGGTGGAGTAGATGCTAATGGAGATCCGAATAGGATAGCTCCTCCGACATACATGAAAGACGTTTACCATTACACAAAAGAGCCTGTTAGAACTGTTACAAACAAATTGAATCCCCTCTTATCTATTATGGCGCAGATGTTTAATAACAAAGATTACTACGGTGTCACGATAAGAAATCAAGAAGATAAGGTTGTACAACAAGCATTGAGCGAAGCAATGTTTACGATCAAGCAGATGGAACCGTTTGGTTTTAGGAATATGAGAAATCAGGCAGCGACGGGAAACCGTTCGTTACTTGATACCATCCAACCATGGATAGGTATTACCCCGGCACCATGGGACATCAACCAAACAAAAGCTGAAAAATTGGCTCACGAGATATCAGCTTCAAAAATATCCATCGGTGGAAGAACCCAAGAGCAAGCAGATCGATCAAAACTTCTTCGTCAATTGGAAGTAGGATTCCAGACCGGGAGCCCTGATGCGACCAATAATCTCATCGATGCTTATCAGAAAGGGAAGATATCCGCTCAACAAATGAGAAATGTCATCATCACTTCAAAAATGACCCCATTACAGAGACAGGCGCATAGTTTCACTTACAAGGAAATAAAAGCTGTTTATGATAAAGCGAACGATGATGAAAAGCAGCAACTTGAAAATATGATGAAACGAAAGGAAATTTCTTCAAAACGGGGATGGGTGACTCAATGAAATTTCCCAATTTTTCCCAAAAATGTTGATACGAAAAAAATAAAGATCATCTAAACTTTATCTGTATTCCCGGGAAGCGTGTCTCTTCAGTTTTATGAGGAGATATTAAGTGACGCTTGCTGCCACGCCTATCGTCAATTCCTATATCGGTACAGGAACTGCGAATAGCTATTCTTTTTTATTCTCTGTTTTCACCTCCTCAGATCTTCTCGCTGTTGTCACTTCTCCAACAGGTGTCTCTACCCTCCTCGGTTTAACTACAGATTACACAGTCTCGGGTCTTAATCCTTCCGGCGGTCCCGCTTCCTCGGGCTCAATTGTCCTTGTCAACAATAGCCAGGCTTGGCTAACGGCAGGAAATTTAAAGACTGGTTGGACTCTTACGATCACTCGAAACGTTTCCCTTGATCAAAATACGTCTATCCGAAATCAGGGCGACTTCTACCAAGAATCTATCGAGTCTGCCTTGGACCGGATTGTGATGATGGTCCAACAGCTTCAACTCGCAATCAGTCCTACTAGTTATCCTTTTATTGGAACAATCTCCATTGTTAACGGGACGGTTGTATTCACGGCAGCAGGTGGGGGCCCCATAGTCACAACCCCAAACGGACTTCATACATACCAAATAGGAATAGCCAATGACGGCTCAATTCATCAAATACAAATTTCTTAAATTATTTTCTTCTCTCCTGTTTCTGTCAGGGGTGTCTTTCGCTACCTATTCTCCCGTAAAAGCGGTCATGCAAGATGGCCCGGCGAGTTTAACTTACGGAACTTTTTCAGGTTCAGTAACGGCAACTAATATCGTCATAGGTACAGTTACTTTCAAAAGTGGTCAAAGGTATCTTTGTATTTCAACAAGCGCCTATATTAATTTGACGGTAAATGGCACGGGACAAACAGTGGATGTTCTTGGCGGATCTACCGTCTATTCATTTTGGACAGGTAGATTAGTCCAGTAGGAGGAAGAAATGTTTAAGAGATTGTTTTTAATCCTTATGGTTATAGGCGGTATTTTCTTAATAGCAAAGACAAAAAATAAAGGAGATATATCGCAACAAGATCAGAAGAGAAATTTTACATTCAACTAATTTGTCACAAATAAAAGTGGAGGTTAATTCAAAATGAAAAAGTTACTTGTTATGGTTTCAATGTTGTTCTTGGGTGCGCTGGCTCGCGCCGGAGTCCCAATTGATCAAAGCCCGACTAATTATCAGGGTCCATATTGGGATTCAACGTTATACATTAGTTCCGTTGCCGCAAGTGGTCAATCCCTGGTAAGCACATTCACAGCTGTTACTAAAGGTCAATCAGGATATACAGCTTCTGCCCGTATTTGTCTGACGAAGCTAATATTGCAAATGACCACCGGGACCACCTTCTATCTCATTGATGGTTCTTTAACTGCTGGAACGACAATACAGACTATCTTTGGAGCTGGACTTGGGTCGTCAGGAACGAATACTCTTGTTCTTACTGAAGATCATCTTGGTCCGCTTTGTGGTACTGCTGGAAATGCGTTGACACTGAATATGCCAGCGCCATCCAGCGCTACAGTAAATAATCTCTATGATGCCGAAGGCTTCGTTTATTTCCCTCCGAATTTAAACGCGGGTCGATAAAAATTCAGGAGATTATTTATGAAGAAATTATTGCTATTCGCTCTGATATCGGGAGCATTTTTAATTCCTAGCATAGTCAGAGCGCAGCAGTTTAATCTTCCGCAGATAACGGGAACGCTATCTGTATCGACAGGGACAATCACTTATTCAACTCCGACGGTTACTAATGCCATGAATTGTATTAGTCATCTGACAGCTACTTGCTCGTCTGTGGCTACTTTGACTTATCTTTCATTGGGAACGACTTATTATCAAGTAACTCTATCATCGAGTGTCCCTTTTGACACTCAATGGGCGCATGGGGCGGCTTTATGTTCCCCTGCGGGACAGCAATCAATTATGCAGATTACCGGAAACACGGGATCGTATTTGATGAGTGTTGATGAGTTTCTTACAAAGGGTTGGAGTCCATGAGACGTGGGTTTAAGTGTTGGGAGTTTTATTCGTCTCTTATCTTAATTGTTCTTTCATGGTGGTATCTAAAATCACTTGAGAGGTCAATTGCGATATCAGCGATTTCCAACGCTTATTTAGTCTCTCGGTTTTACTGTAAGCGGTTTCAAGCGAGGAAGGAGAGATCTTGGGCAACTACTGAAATATGGATTAACCTCCTAGCTCAAGGTTTCTCCTTCCTGACCTTTAAGCTTTGTTGGTATCTGCCATTAATAAACCACGTCTTTTTTCTAATCTTTCGAGGAAGAATCAAAGGCCGAGATCAGACTTTTATTCACGTTTCGAGATGAACTATGAGCCTTCCCTACCTTGCTGATTATTACCGCCTTTTCCCGGTTGACATTAATTTAGGAGCAACAGTCCTTAGAGACTTTTCAAGTGATGATATTCAATATGTCGGAGTAGCCCAAAAGTGGAACGCTGATACTTCTAAAGCAATTTGGTGGATCATTAAATATACGATGTCCGGCGGTCAACCAATCCAGGATCAAGTTTCACCTCCAAATCAAATTTGGAATAACAGAGGAATCATTTTCCCGTGAAGAGATTTATTCCGATCCTTTTCCTTTTCTCTTTTTGCCAAGCTAACGCAACATCTCCTATTTGTGGAAAATTAGCTGTTAATCCAGATACAGGATATCGGGATTGTGTCGGGATTTCTGTTTCTTCCGATACTCTTCCTTCTGGTTCAACCCAATATATCCAAAACGGATCTTCCTATCAAACCGGCGCCACGGCAAATATCCTCAGTCTAATCACTCAGGGAACCATCCAAGCCCTTGGAAACTTGTATGTCGGGAATTATACGTCTGGGATCTATCCGTACATTGTTGGAGCGGCCGCCAATGGGAGCCTATTTTTAAATGGCGGGGCTTCCGGGTCTTCTGCTTTTTGGTTCAGGGAAGGTGGTTCGAATAAAGCCAAGTTTGGGGGGAATGGTTTAGCCGGCTGTTATTCGATGGACGTTTCGACTCCCGGATTTTCTTCAACAATGTTGGCTCCTCCAAAGCGAATCATGGTCGACACGATCAGCGAAGCCGTCACAATCAACCCGCAGAACGCCGGGTTTCAAGTCACGACGTCCTCCATCACGTTTTTAAACCAAGATTCCGGCGGCGTCATCATCCCTCACTCTTCAATGGATTGGAAAACACCTTATCGGATGACCTTCTCGACCGGAGTTGTAGCTCCCATGTTTTACGGCCTTGGAACCGGACTCACCGACTTGGTTCCCTACGTCGGAGCCACGACGAACGTTAATCT
>PLLV01000217.1 GCA_003142295.1 Syntrophaceae bacterium | reverse complement strand
GATATCCTTGTCGGAACGCAGATGATTACCAAAGGACATGACTTTCCTTACGTCACGCTGGTTGGCGTAATTTCAGCCGATACATCCCTCAATATACCCGATTTCCGAGCGGCGGAAAGGACATTTCAGCTCCTGACCCAGGTTTCCGGAAGGGGAGGCAGAGGGGCATCTCCCGGAAGGGTCATTGTCCAGACCTTTAATCCCGGGCACTATGCCATAACCAGGGCGAAGGATCATGATTATATGGGATTCTATGATGATGAGCTTGCCCTGCGAAGTGCGCTGTCCTATCCCCCTCTCACTCGCATTGTGAATCTTCAACTGTCGAGCCTGTCAAGAGAGAAGGGCATGGAAGGGCTTAAAGGACTGAGACATTTTATTGCAGACTCGTTGACAATGAATGAGTTGAAAGACAAGGTGGAAGTCATTGGCCCGGCAGAGTCCCCCATTGCCAGAATCAAGGGAAGGCACCGCTGGCAACTGCTCTTGAAAGGCAAGGATGCCCGCGCAGTTCATAATATGGCCAAAGATATCCTCTCAAAAGCTTCCGTAACCGCTTTGGATATCAAAGTAGACGTGGATCCGCTGAACTTTATGTAACTGTGGCGAGATGAACAATTCCGTCAGGATGCCTGCTTCACCATTTGCTCAATTCTGGAAAGCAGTTCGTCCATGGCCCCGTTGATAATACGGAAAGCCTTTGGATGAGCCCTCACTTGCGATGGGGTCTCTATATAGCTGCCCTTGACTAACTCCCCCGAACAGTTCTGAATAAGTGCCTCAACGCCTTTCGGAGTGCACTCCAGGTGGAATTGCAGCCCGATCACCCGTTCGTTATACACAAATGCCTGATGTAGACACGCCTCACTTCTCGCAATGTGTACCGCCCCCGCCGGCAAATCAAACGTATCGCCATGCCAGTGGAACACCCCCAGCCGCGCGGGCAGAAACCCGAATAAAGGAGAGCGTTGCCCCGCCTCTGTCAACTCAATCGGAAACCAGCCGATTTCCTTGAATCGATTAGGATACACTCTGGCCCCAAGAACAGCGGCTATCAGTTGTGCACCGAGACATATCCCTAAGACAGCCTTCCCCGTGCTCATGGCTTTCTCAATAAGGCGCTTCTCGCTTTTGAGCCAGGGCAATCTGTCTTCATCGTGGACTCCCATCGGACCACCCATGATAATGAACCAGTCAACGCTTTCCATATCCGACATCGGGTCATTCTGATAAAGTTTTGTGGCTGTCAGATGATATCCACGGGCACGTATCCACTGTTCAATGCTTCCTAATCCCTCAAATGGTACGTGCTGGAAATAATGAATTCGCATGTTTTTGATTTCCTGGTTGACGGCGGTTACGCCCCGACTGCTAAACTGCAGCTGCGCATAGCCAGATTGAAGCTACACAGGCATTTGCGTGACTCTGTTCAGCCGCTGTTATGCGTTTGTAACAACTTCCGTCTGCGGTTTTTCTTCAATAATTGACATCGCCATTCTTGTGGCTTCTTCAGTATAACCTCTACATCGCTCAAGCATATTCGCTGCAAAGTATCTCTTCCTGCCTTCTTCTGTCCCCAAATCGCACCCTGTCAACTGTCTGCAATTTGTCGAATCAAATTTGTTTTCAAAGATTTCTATTAATTTTTTTACAGGAACGTAGCTCTTATCGATTGGCTCATCCGGCAAGCCTCTTCCACAAAATATGCTTATTGCCATAACAGCGCCGCTGACCGCTCCACAAATTCCGCTCGTCCTTGCGATGCCGCCACAGAAGCCGCTGGCGATTTTCGGAATTAATTCCGATTGAATATTTTTGCTCTCTGCCACGGAAAGCAAAACGCTTTCGGCTCAACGAAATCCTGATTTGAAAAGTTCTCCACTTCGTCGAGATGTCTTATCAATCATTTATATTCTCCTTTATTATTATCAAAAATGTATTTTGTTCTCGGAGCCCCGTTGGCGAAATTTGTGGATGTATTTCACATTTTACAACTGCATCTCTTGCCACTGTACTACATTCCCAGAATATCACAAATATCTTTCATAATTTTTATTGTCGTATTCCATTCTATTCCTTATAATGTAAGCTAATACAGTATCCTCCCAAAGCACGAGGCAATGATCCCATGAACAAGTTCTGGTTCTGCTTTTTTCCCATATTTATGGCGGTGAATGTTATCGGCGTCCTGCCCATGTTCATGAGCCTTACTGAGGGGCTGGACCGGCCAAAAATCAACCGGATTATTGTGCAGTCCGTTGTTACGGCAACAATTGTTGCCGTGATTTTTCTAGCCGTAGGGAAAGTCATCCTGGATCTCTTAGGTATTACTGTCTCTGATTTCATGATCGCCGGCGGGACCCTCCTCTTCATTATTTCCCTGGATGATTTAATGTCCATGGAAAGGAGATGGAGTCAGATCGATCCAGAGAGTCTTGGCTCCGTGCCTTTGGGGGTACCCCTGATCGTCGGTCCTGCTGTCCTCACTACGATATTAATTCTCGTCCAGGAGTATGGACCGTTAGCTACGGTGGCGGCCCTGATCGTGAACATACTGATAGCCGGCTTCACATTCTGGCTCTATGCGCCGATCATTCGCCTTTTGGGCAAGTCCGGAGCAAGGACGGTTTCAAAACTTGCCGCTCTCCTACTCGCTGCCATTGCCGTTATGATGGTGAGAAAGGGAATTGTGCTTCTTATCGCCGGCGGCCTAAAGATCAGTTAATAAAATTACATTATTTATCACAATTGTTCTACAGAATAGCCCTTATCCTTCAATAGCTGGATGATCCCTTTATCGCCCAAGAGATGGGCCGCCCCGACAACAACGAAGTATGTTCCGTTTGTCTTCAAGTAGCCTTCGATTTTTTGTGCCATGTTTCTGTTTCTCTTATAGATCAGCTTGTCATAAATAGTATAGAACCTTCTATCTTCAGCCAAGCTTTTTGTTATTGTCGACTCCATCTTCTCCACGGCCCCGGATTTCCACACGTCTACAAGTTTATCAACTTCCTGCACAAGTATTCTTAATTCCCTCAACGTATATAATAGAAACAGTTCCTGTTCCTCATCGTTTAAGCCTGCAAGAAGATTAATCTGATAGTCAAGACTTTCCAGTTCTGATATCTTTTTCCTGCCTTCAGCTTTTGAAAGAAAATATTTGTCTATCCCATAATTAGGATCATATCCGGATTTCATGAGTTCTACCGATTCCAGCGTCAATCCCAAAAACCACGGCCGTTGGTTGTAGACCAACTCCATCGGCAAACCGGCCCTTGCTGTTTCCTCCTTGATGAGGTTGAAGGTTTTCCCGGAGACATGCTTTTCAAGGCTGTCACTGCCCGGGTAGAAAGCGCTCTCCATCAATTTCTGGAGATCCAACCGGCTTATGTCACTGACGTCTGCCTCGACCGCCAGAACATCGGATTTTTCGAAAGCAACTTCTATTGTCCTGCTAAGGGGATAGACATCTTTCTTCAAGAGATGGATAGAACCAAGCACATAGACCGTGTTTCTTTTTGACTGAACGCGCCACAAGAAGTTCTTCTCTGCGTATGATAAGGAATAACCGGCGCAGATGAATATGGCAATCAAGAAAATGACTGAAACAATTTTATTCAGTTTGGCGGCTTCACTTTTCAAAGACATCTCCGGCATTGCCCCCTTATTTTATTCATAGGGAATCTTGCTGACGAGGCCGGCAAAATTCCCACAGTGATAGCCTTGATGATTGTCACGGTTCGCATCCGCATGGACCGGCCGGCAGCGGGGCGCAGAAACGGTCGGTAATCGTAAAATAGATTATATCTTCGGATGTGATCGGGCTGAACCGGCAAGATTTAATACCTGTAGGGCTATTCCCTCCCTGGGTTGTCGGGGAATAGTGGAGGAGCCAAGACAGTTCAAGTCTTGGCCCCTCTTTTTGTTATTATGAGTCGGCCGGCTTTAGTGCGCTTCTTCCATGGCACCGGCAATGTACATCATTGAGAGCAGCATGAAGACGAGGGTCTGGATCACGGATATGAAAATCTTGAGAAAGAGAATCGGTATGGGTACGAGGAAAGGAGCCAACAGGAATAGTACGGCCACAACGATATGCCCACCCTCGATATTTCCGAATAATCGTACTGTGAGCGATACGGGGCGAACCAGGTGACTGACCAGTTCGATGAGAACCATGAGGGGCGTCAACCACCACACCGGTCCCATGAATTGCTTAACGTATTTGTACCCATGAACCTTGACTCCCATAATGTGCGTCATGCAAAAAACCACAAGCGCCATGGAAAGGTTCGTGTTCAGATTGGCCGTGGGGGCTTCAAAACCGGGAACGAGTCCCAGGAGGTTGGCTGTAAGAATAAAGAGTCCTATAGTAGCAATGAGGGGAAAGAATCTTCTTCCTTCATGACCCATCGTATCAGTTATTAAGGCGTCTAAACCACTGATAACAACCTCCATCACATTTTGAAATCTGGTCGGATAGATGTCCAACCGGCGTGTTGCCAGAAAAGAACAAAGAGCAAGCAAGGCCATGACAAACCAGGTATACATTATGTGCGCAGGAATATACTGGTTTTCAAGGAATGAAAGAGAATGCATCTTTTATCTAGCCTCCTCAACACAATTTTTTTTTGAACATAACGCGACTGTGGTAATTACTATGGCAATTACCACTGTTGAAAGCCCGATCAGTAAGCCTATTATATCAACGATATCTCCGGTAATAATAAAATACAGGGCAATTGCCGTAACGGCAAACCTGATGTAATACTTAAACATGACAGCAGAATTTGACTTTTCTGAAAGACTTCTGAACGCCTTTCGCAGATCCCGGACGAGCCAGTGAAAATTTACTACGCTTATGAAGCCGCCCAACAACATGCCCAGGGCGAACTTGCGAGGCATGAAGAAAAAACTGATCAGAGTCAATATTCCCAGGATGATCCAGTTTGTAAGCTCAAGCCTCTTTTGCAGGGGGTCTTTTTCTGTGCGGTTCACTTTTCAGATACTTAATTAACGGCTTTTCATCCGGTATTTTCTTTATTAAGACATATATGTTTCTGAATCCGGCGATAATGCCCGCCAGCAGAAGGAAAATTGTAAAAATGTAGCCGGTTTCAAATCTCCTGTCCAGATAAACGCCGAAATAAAGACCACCGAAGATCAGCAGAACCATGAAAATGCCTATGCTGCTTGCATATGCCATCTGGATGGCCGTCTTCTTCGTATCCTTATCCATTTGCGTGGCGCTCCTTAGCACAAACGGTCGGGCATGTCAAACAAAAACTGCTCAATAGACCCGCAATACGGGAAGTGATCATATCGTAAAACTTTGAAAAGATTGTTATATGAGATTAACCGGCCCTGATGCTTTAAGTGGCGATGGATTGATTCTTTCGCAAATCCTTTATCATAAGAATTCGAACAGCCGACGTCGCAGAGAATCCATTTCTACCTTGTTTCCGGCAAGCGCAAATATTTTCGCTTCCTTCTTGTCTCCTCTTTCGCTGGCTTCGGAAACATGCACAATGTCTGCATCCTGGAGGAATTGCATGGCACTTTGATAATTCGACTGCGACATGGCTTCCGCTCTCCGTATCTCCCCTTTCTTGTACATTTTGGCGCCAAGCTGCTGGATTTTTCTCATCCAGTCTTTTTCCAACATGGCATCCTTTCTGAGATACATGCAACCCCTGATCACTACCCAGTACGATTCCATATAGTTGCTTATTAAACCGGCGAAGGGCATAAGATTTGTCTTTCCCTTGCCTTTCACCTCGACTAGGGCCTGCCCATCATGTTCCAAAGCAGCGATCATGCCCCTGCTGTTCAAATGAGAGAGTACATCGTTCACCTCATCCAAATCGTCCCTCCGGTCATCAAAGATGAATTCCTGCCAGAAGAGTCTCTTAAGGAACTGGAAATCTTTTACGATCCGGTTCAAAGGTATCATGTCTTCATGGCTTGAAAGCAATGATGCGGCTACAAAGCTGATGGGGACAAAAAAGTGAAGGATATTATTTTTGTAGTACTCTAAATTCAAACGGTTGTCATCTTCCAGGGAGTAAACAATTTCTTCCATTTCATCCGGTTCTTCTTCTTCTGCCCCCATCTTGGATATAATGCCTGACTCATCAAACAGATTGAGGGCATCCACAAAAGCCTTTTCCTTGTGGACCAAGGTGGCAGCAAAGTTCACTTTTTTGTAGCTGAGATAATCATAAAATGAATTCAGCACAGCCGTCAGATCATCATGGGATATGCCCCTTCTGTCATGGCACAGCAAGACGGATGCAACGAGAGAAAAAGGGGTAACAACGGACACCCGGTTGATTTCCAAGGTAATTTCATAACTGATCTTTCTGTACAGGCTCTGCCTTTCTTCTATACTCATATCGTCAAAAGATTTTTCCTGTGAAGAGAGATATGATTTGAGAAAGGTCGGCTCACCAATATTCACATAGACGCGTCCATAACGTTTCCTCAATAATTTACGGCTCTTGATAACATCTGACGGCTTTTCCCTTACTCTAGGAGCTCCCCCGAGCTCCTTCAAGTAAGATTCTTCTTCGATGACGCGATCGTAGCCGATGTAAACCGGGATCATTGCCAGATCATCACCGGCCTTCTTTCTGTAGGCTTGAATAAGCATTGAAAGGAGGCCGAACTTGGGCATAACCATCTTACCGCTGCGGCTCCTTCCTCCTTCAATGAAAAATTCCAGGGGAAGGCCCTCTTTTAAGATGACCTCCAGATACTTGGCAAAGACTTCGCCGTAGAGTCTATTCCCCTTAAAGGTACGGCGAATAAAAAAGGCTCCCGATTTTCGAAAGATGTATCCTAGAGGCCAGAATGACAAATTGGTACCGGCGGCGACAAAAGGCATCTGTATATTATGCTTATAAAAAACGTAGGACAGGAGAAGATAATCAATATGGCTTCTATGGCAGGGTATAATAACGAAGGGCATTTTTTTTGATACGTTTCTTATCTTAGCAAGTCCCGGCTTGTCCACTACCACACCATCATAGATGTTGTTCCACAACCAAGTGAGACATTTATCCCAGAGCTCGATAAACATATCATTATAGTCAGCAGCAATTTCCCGGATGTATTTTTCTGCTTCCTTAACAAGGGAGCCATGGTTTTTTGTCCCGCGTGCAGCCATATCTTCTATTAAATGATTCAGGTTCCCATCATTAAGAACCATACTGATGATCACTTCCCTCGACTTCAAAACGGGCCCAACGATACTCATCTTTTCTTCATCAATCCGTTCGATCAGTTCTCTTCTCAGGTCATGGTATAATGCATCCGCTGTTATGCTCCCATTCTTGTTGACAAAGTCCGAGAGGTTAACGGGATCTGCAGATATCACCGTGGCCTTATTAGAATACCGGAGAAAGGTGATAAGCTGGCGTAGCGCGCCCGTCTCCTCGGTCTGGCCGAATAAGATATTGATAAGACTTTCTTTCTCCTTCTCCCTTCTTCGACCATAAGTAATCATGACAGGAACAATGTAGATGGGAATATTTAAGTTATTTTGCGCATCTATCAATTGGGTAAGCCCGTCCTGGGTGATACGGCTTTCAAAAAATTCTGACCCTCCGAGATGGATTATCGCGCTTTTCCCTTCCGCAATAATTCGCGTCAGATAGTCTTTCTTGGAGGCGTTGGGAACGGATTTCTTGAAAACTAAATGAGATATACTCGCTAAAACAACCTTGACAGCGGCGGGGAAAGGCTGCCAGAATATCATATTAAAACCATGGCAATAAACAGGTCTGGGTATACCCCTTCTTGCGGAAAGCTCTCTAATAATAAGACTGCTGAGCTGACTTTTATTCTTTATGGCATAGACGACTATGCCTTTATCTGACAGATTTTTTAGCGCTTCGACATACTCATCGGCGAGTTCTACTTTGGATAACACCTTCTTGATAAGCCAAAAAAGGGGGAAATTATCCTCCCGGTAAAGGTGCCCCGCATAAAAATCTCCATCTTCTGCCATCCACGCTTTAATTTTTGACAGGAAGGACATGATGATCTCTTAGAAAAATGAAGTTCCCGGCCGTAAATTATCTCAATATGTGCGGCCGCAGGAAGCATAATTTACTCGATACCTACGAAGCCGACGAGAATGTGTTTTTCTCCACTTAATCTCAAGTGCCATTTGTCTGGAATTCTCCCGGGAAACGTTCACGCATGTAATTGTAGACAAATTCTCGAATCACAGCGGCCGATGAAAAAGTCATAACTTTCTCTAACAGCGCTTTGGATTCCTCCAGGGTTGATTCCTGAATAACCTTTTTCACCCTCGGTATTGCCAGGGGATTCATACTCAGCTCGTCAATCTCAAACCCTAAGAGAATCATGATATATGCCGGTTCACCTGCCATTTCCCCGCACATGGCAACCCGAACGCCCGCGTTATGACCGACGTCAATCACTTGCTTGATGAGTCTTAAAACGGCAGGGTGGAGCGGTTCATATAAATAGGTCACCCTTTCGTTTATCCTGTCAATAGCCAAGGCATATTGAATGAGATCGTTCGTACCTATGCTGAAAAAATCCACTTCTTTTGCCAGTTCGTCGGCAATAATCACGGCAGACGGAACTTCTATCATGACGCCAATTTCAATGTCATCACCTACCGGTATGCCTTTGGCTACGAGATCATCCTTAACCCCAAAAAAGATTCTCTTGGCTTCTCGTATTTCCTCAATGCCTGAAATCATGGGAAACATGATCCTCGTCTTCCCAAAAGCACTGGCACGGGCAATCGCCCGCAACTGCACCTTAAACATATCGACTTCTTTCAAACAGAAGCGGATGGCTCGCAGACCCATTTGAGGATTCATCTCTTTGGCCAACTTCGGATCGGAGTAAAACTTATCACCACCGAGATCAAAGGTTCTGATGGTTGCCCATTTCAAACCCTCTACGCCGACGATGCTTCTGTAGTTTGAAAAGTGTTCTTCCTCCGTGGGCAGCTGCTCTTTATTTATGTAGATGAACTCCGTTCTGTAAAGACCAATGCCTTCAGCGCCATGGGATATGGCAGTAGGAATCTCTTCGATAAACTCGATGTTCCCCCCTATATCCACTCTATAATTGTCTTTCGTTACAGCGGGCAGCCTGGCATATTTCAGATAATTTTCCTGGGCTATTTCAAAATGTCTCCGCTTATCATCATATACCTTAATCATTTCTGGATCAGGATTCACAACAACAAGCCCCGCCGAGCCATCGACAATAATATCATCGTTGGTTCGTACCATTTTAGTTATAGATTCCAAGCCAACGACGGCGGGAATTTCAACCGCCCTTGCCACAATGGCCGTATGAGATGTTTTTCCTCCCATATCTGTCGCGAATCCCAGGACTTTATTAATCATCATCTGTGCAGTATCCGCAGGCGACAGGTCTACGGCAATGATTATCCCCTTGGCGCCAATATCCGGAACAACATCTTTCTTTCCGCCTGCAAGATTTCTTGTAATCATCTGACCGACGTATCGAATATCGCTGATCCGTCCCTTGAGATATTCATCTTCCACCTTTTCAAAGATATCTCGATATCTGTCGATGGTCATCTTGATGGCCCATTCCGCATTGATACACAATTCCTTGATATACTGAATCGTATGATTGATGAACATCTTGTCTTTTAGTATCAATAAGTGAACATCGATGATATATAAGGGCTCACGCCCGGCAAGTTCACGGAGTTTATTTTTTACTTCCAAGAGCTGCTTTTCCGATTCCTTTAGCGCTACCTTGAACCTTTTAATCTCTTCAGATACGAGGTCCTTTTCCCGCAACCTGTAGAAGGAAACCCGGGCATCAAAACGATCAAAGAGGTGGGCCTTCCCGATCACTATACCTGGCGAGACACCTATGCCCTTGAGAACAAAAGATCTTTTCCCTGCATCATCACCCATCAATCTTCTCCAAATTTATCCTTTATTAATTTGCCAAGGTCCTCAACAGCCTCTCGCGCGTCCATCCCCTCTGCTCTTATTGTCAGTCGACTTCCCAAAGGACAGGCCAACGTCAAGATACTGAGGAGACTCTTTCCATTTGCAACCTTACCATCCCTTTCAAAAAATATCTTTGACTTAAATCGCGTCGATACATTGATGAGTTTAGCTGCAACCCTTGCGTGAAGACCCAGCTTATTCTTTATCTCGAATGTTTTTATCACTACCATGTCAGTCTCAAATAACCTCAACAGCCGGATGATTATTTTTTTGCACTCCTAAATCCTTTTCCATTGGAGGTGTTTGCCTAACATGATTGCAATATGAAGTCAATTCATTCGATAGGTCATTCATACTGTTATCATTCCGTTATTCGATAATTTAATTTAGTGCACTTTTTTTCTTGACATATTGTTTTATATTTGTTACTAAAAAAAGATTTTATTTGCTTAGCATTATCTGCGATTAAGCAAATCAAAGAAAATAAGAAAGGGGGTGATTCCAATGGTCTGTCAAACCGTCAAGATTGGGTCCGAGTGTGCCTTCATGACTAAGAAAGGTTGTGGATTTAATGGGGGTAATTGCTACACAGTATTAGATAAGTGTGAAGGTTGCATCAAAATCATAGATTGCCCGACCGGTCAGTACTGCAAGGTCTATCCCGAACCTTCCAGCAAATGGCTTTCTGGAAACTGTCCGACAGCATCGCACGTCAAGAGAGAAATCAAAGAAGCCACGCATAAAATCAATCCGCTCAAGGCATCCAAGAGATCGACCAAACATTAAGAACGGTGGGGCAGGTAACTTTTTTCATTGAGAAAAAATGCCTGTCCCTTTTCTCTTCAGCTTATCATTTTTCTTATCTGCAATAATCCTTTTTTAATTTCTGCAAACTTTTCTTGGATGCTATCTCGATCCGGCTGCGTTCCGCCCCTTTTCATTTTCAGTAATTGTCTCTTGGCACCACTTATGGTAAACTTATCGCTATAAAGGAGATTCTTAATAATCAGCAGTTCCTCTAAATCTTTTCTCCTATATAGACGTTGATATGATTTAGTGCGAATTGGTTTTATTGATTTGAATTCAGATTCCCAAAACCTGACGACATACGGGTCTACATCGAGGATTTTACTGACCTCTCCGATACGGAAATATTCCTTGTCCGGAATCGACGCATTCATTGAGAAATCCTAAATCCTGACGTCCTAAAAAAAGCGAAAACCGTATCTTGAAACCTTTCGTATGCGCTTCGAAGTGCCATACGCGCATGCAGCGAAAGGTCATTTTAAGTCACTCTTATCATGGATTCGTTTAGTACGCAGGATTGATGACCCTATAAAAAGGCCAAAAGTCCGGGGCAGCATACTCCCCTCCCCAAGCGCATGGCAAGTTCCTCGGTGCACGTGTCCGATCAGATCATCTCTCTGCACCCGAATGACTTGATACCTGCACTTCTCTCGAAAGTGGCCAGTTATAACACAGATTCTTGACTTTTTACCGAATCATCCGGATTTGATGATCAGAGTTTTCTTATCTATCCAATTAACTATTCAGCGCTTTGCGCAACACTTGACTTGACTTAAAGGTAAGTACTTTCCTTGCAGATATTTCTATTTCACTTCCGGTCTGCGGATTTCTGCCTCTTCGAGATTTCTTGTCCTTTACAGAAAAGTTACCGAAACCGGAAATCTTTATCTTCTCACCGCGAGCAAGGCTGTCTTTCATGATCTCAAAAACCGACTCAACAATTTTCGCTGCATCCTTCTTGGAAAATCCCAGCTTTTCATACACATCCTGAATAATATCAATCTTTGTCATTTCTAACCTCCCCCAATCTTACAGACGCCTAAATTATTTCTCCTCTTATCCTTGCCCCAGTCAAGTCAACAATTTTTCTTACGATCTCACCGTGCAGTTGATTCACTTCATCATCCGTCAGAGTCCTGTCAGAAGCACGATATATAAACCTTATCCCCAGACTCTTTTTGCCCTGCGGAATATTCTTCCCGGAATATACATCAAAAATACTCACTTTTTCAAGCAATTCTTTATCCATTTCAACGGCAAGTTTAAGTATTTTATCCGCTTCCATCTCCTGGCCAATTACGAATGCCACGTCTCTTACGACTGATGGAAATCTTGGCAGGTCTTTATACAACACTTCGCCTGAAAACATATTTGAGACAATATCCAAATCTATTTCAGCTACATAAGCCCGATTCTTTAAATCCATCTTGAGAAGAGTATCCGGATGCACTTCCCCCAAGAATCCGATAAACCGGTCTTTAGCATATATCCCACATGACTTGCCTGGATGGAGGAAGGCTTCCCCGTAATCAGACCTGAATTCCAGACCCGCAATCTTAAGACCATCAAATATGTTCTCTATACAGCCTTTTAAGTCATAAAAATCTGCATTTATTTTTGAACACCAGAGAGCATCGTAAAACATGCCTGTGATGAGACAACCCATCCTGCTCTTCTCAATGGGAAGCTCCCCTTCCTTTCGGTGAAAAAAAACCCTGCCGATCTCAAACATCTTGAGATCAAGACACCCGTTATGAGCATTTTTTTTCATTGTCTCCAGCAGGCTACTTACGAGCGTCGTCCGCATCACTGATTGATCTTCCGTAAGAGGATTCCTTATTTTGACCATATTCTGGCGATCATCATTCTCTCTGATTCCCAGACGCTTTGTTGATTCAGGGGAAATAAAACTGAACGTAATTATCTCGGAGTAACCCGATCCCCTCATGAGGTCCCGTATTCTATCAACGACGATTTGCTGGTGCTCCCTCGTCACAGCCGTGGCAGACACGGGAGGCAACGTCGCAGGAATACGGTCATAGCCGTACAGTCTGGCTACCTCTTCGATAAGATCTATCTCCCTTGCAATATCCACCCTGTACGTGGGTGGAGTTACCCGGTAGACGCCGTCCTTCTCGGCGCGAATCATCATCTCTAAACTTTCCAGTATTTTAACGATTTCCGAGGCATCAATGTCTGTACCAAGTATTTCATTGACCCTTTCTCTGCGGAGCTCTATATTCCCGGCGGATTCAACCTTTTCGGGATATCGGTCAATGTAGCCTCTGCAAACCCGCCCACCGGAAATTTCAGCCATAATTTGAGCCGCTCTGTTTAGAGCCCTGATCACACCTTCAGGATCTATGCCGCGACCGAATCTGAATGCGGAATCCGTACTCATCCCCAGCGACTTAGCCGATTTTCTAATGGAGGCAGGGGTAAAATAGGCGCTTTCCAGAAGTATCATTTTAGTATCTTCTTTGACTTCGGAATTAAGACCGCCCATTATGCCGCCAATAGCTACGGGCTTCTTGCCATCACAGATCATCAGCGTATCCGTTTCCAGAATGCGTTCCTTCTCATCCAGAGAGGTGAATGTTTCTCCTCCGCGGGATCTTCTGACCACAATGCGCCCCTCTTCAAGAAACCGGAAATCAAATGCATGAAGCGGTTGCCCCAACTCCATCATCACATAATTGGTGACATCAACGACATTGTTGATCGCACGCAAGCCTACTGCTTCAAGTCTCTGGCGCATCCAGAGGGGGGAAGGTTTTATGGTAACGTCCTTTATAATTCTGGCGCTATAGCGGGGGCACAAATCGGGATCAAGTATATCAACTGATGTGATACTTCTTATATCCTGCTCATTTTCGGAAACGGCAGTATCCGGGTACTTAAGCATGGACCCTGTGATCGCAGCAATTTCGCGGGCAATTCCTATGATGCTTAAACAGTCAGACCTGTTGGGAGTAATCCCTATATCGAGGACCATGTCCTTGAGATTTAATGCTTCTGCCAAGTCAAGGCCTATAGTCAGGTCGCGAGGAAGAATCATTATCCCCGACGCATCGTCACCTATGCCCAGTTCTTGCTCGGAACAGAGCATCCCCTCTGATACCGCGCTTCTGATTTTGGAACTCTTGATTGTATAGCCGCCCGGTAATGTTGCTCCGATTTTTGCCAGGGGAACCACATCGCCAGGCTTGATGTTACGCGCACCACAGACCACGGAATAGGTGCCCTCACCGGCAGCTACTTCGCAGAAGTAATATTTATCTGTTTCAGGATGGGTCTTTACAGAAAGGAGCTTTGCGACAACTACATTGGTAAATGCAGGACCGATCTCCTTTATCTCTTCAACTTCAAGACCAGCCATTGTCAAACGGTCGACAAGTTCTCCAAGCGGAATCCTTATATCGACATAATCTCTAAGCCATCTGAGACTTACTAGCATAAATGCAAATCCTAAATCTTAGCCGGGATTGTTTAAAATTCATGAGGCGCATATTAAATTCGAACTACGAATTATGGATACCCTAAACAAATTCAAATATCTATTCTAAATCTTACTACTTGGATAATGTGGTCTTGAACATTCATGCTTGTTTAGGATTTCATTCTTCGAAGTTGTGATTTGATCCAACTTGACCTTTTTTCATAATTGTTTGAAGAAAAATTGCAGTTTTCGCTTTCAATAATTAAGACCCTGAATATCAGAATTGTTCTAGAAACCTCCAGTCATTCTCGAAGAACAACCGGATATCCGATATCCCGTACTTCAACATCGCAATTCGTTCGAGACCCAAGCCGAAAGCGAAGCCGGAGAATTCCTCTGGGTCGTAATTTACATTCTTGAAGACCTCCGGATCAACCATGCCGGAACCGAGTATTTCGAGCCAGCCGCTCTGAGAACAGACTCGACAACCGGTGCCTCTGCACATGACGCACCTTATATCGACCTCAGCAGAGGGCTCGGTAAAAGGGAAGAAACTGGGACGAAACCTGAGCGCCGTGTCCCCGCCAAACATCTGTTTAAGAAATAACGTGAGAACACCTTTCAAATCGCCGAAGGTGATGCCTTTATCAACCAGAAGACCTTCAATCTGATGAAACATGGGAGTATGAGAGATGTCGGAATCGGGTCGATATACCCTTCCTGGTGAAAGAATTCTGACCGGTGGCCGCTGCTTTTCCATAACTCTTATTTGGACAGGCGAGGTATGGGTACGCAGCACGATGTTATCTTCTATGTAGAATGTATCCTGCATATCCCTTGCAGGATGGTCTTTGGGAATATTCAAAGCCTCAAAATTGTAGTAGTCCAGCTCTATTTCCGGGCCTTGGACGGCTGAGAACCCGAGTCCCGCAAATATATCGCAAATATCCTTACAAACCAAGGCTACGGGATGTTCCTTGCCAAAACGAACTTTTCTGCCTGGGAGTGTTACATCGATTCTATCGCGAAGGAGAACCTCCCCCTTCTTGAGGGCGGCTCTAGCTTTTAGTGCGTTCTCAATTTCCACAGTTAAGGTCGCTTTAATTTCATTACAGCGATTCCCTATTAACGGCCTCTCTTCCGGTCCGATATTTCCTAAGCCTCGGAGAAGCTTTGTAAGAATACCCTTTCTCCCCAAATACTTGGTTCTTACTGCGAGGAGTTCCTCTTCGGTATTTGACTTACTTAATTCAGATTCTGCCTCTTCTAGAAGCTCCTCAAGTTCTTTCAGCATGCCGCCAGTTTACCTTTTGCGATACTGACTATCTCAGAGAATCCTCGAGGGTCATGAACGGCAAGCTCGGCCAGAATCTTTCTGTCAATTTCCACACCTGCTTTTTTCATGCCGCATATTAACCGGCTATATGACATTTCATTAATTCGTGCAGCGGCATTAATCCTCGCAATCCACAGTTTTCTGAAATCCCTTTTCCGCGTTCTTCTGTCCCTGTAGGCGTACTTCATTGCCCTTTCGACGGCTTCCGTGGCTGTCTTCAACAAACGGCTCCGCGCATTAAAATAGCCCTTCGCCATCTTCAGGATTTTTCGTCTTTTTTTCTTAGCATTTACACTTCTTTTTACTCTCGGCATTTCTTTATCTCCCAGCTTTTTATCAAAATAATTATTAGATTCTACGATCAACAAAAGAAAAAGTTTTATCCGAACGCCGCATTCCAGTCCCTACATATAGGGAATTAACATCTTTATTCCCCGGGTATCACTTTTGTCAAGAATAGCAGACTTCCGCAAATTTCTCTTTCTCTTTGTCGTTTTTTTTGTGAGAATGTGGCTACCGTATGCCTTACTCCTCTTCACCTTGCCAGTTGCCGTAAGGCTAAACCGTTTGGCTGCGCCCCTGTGTGTTTTTATCTTTGGCATTAAATCACCCCTCTTGTATGAAAAATCCTACCTTCTAATTTCTGAATCCTAAACAAAGTCAAAATACAACTGCCGGGATTTTAAAGATTCCTCGCAATCGGATTTTAATATTGTTTAGGATCTCGGATTCAGAATCAATTTCCTTGTAACTCCCTATTTCTTGGGAGATACCATCATAATCATATTTCTGCCCTCCAGCTTAGGATGCTGATCAACAATGCTCACATCTGCCAGCGCCCTTTGCACGTCCTCCATAATCTTCCTGCCCAGGTCGGTATAAGCCATTTCACGCCCCCTGAACATCATGGTTATCTTCACCTTATCGTTCTGGCTGAGAAATTTCTTAATATGTTTAATCTTTACCTGCAGGTCATGTTCATCGGTCTTCGGTCTTATCCTTATCTCTTTTACCTGAATGGTGCTCTGACTTTTTTTTGCGACTTGTTGTTTCTTGCTCTGCTGGTATCTGAATTTTCCATAATCCATGATCCGGCAAACTGGCGGTGAAGAATTGGGAGCGACCTCAACCAAATCCAGTCCTGCCTTGGCAGCCACCTCCAGTGCCTCCGTCAGAGACATAATTCCCAGCTGTTTGCCTTCATCAATCACTCTGACGTCAGTTGCCTTAATCTCTTCATTTATGTTCAAATCCTTAGCTATGCGACACCTCCTGAATAATATTAAAGTCGAACATCAATATCCTAAATACATTCTAATGTCAAAGAATCCAGACGTTCCGGACTTTCGGCTCTTACAATTGTTTTAAAACTGACTTCCTGCGTTCAAGTACCTCCTTATGCCATCTACTGATACTGCGCAGATTTTTCCCTTACCAATTCAATAAACTCGTTAACGCCGGTGGCGCCAAGGTCTTTACCGCTTCGCTCGCGGGGCGAAACCCTATTCGATTCCATCTCCCGATCACCGATTACCAGCATATAGGGTACTTTCTGCATCTGTGCTTCTCTGATCTTATAGCCCAGTTTCTCATTCCTGAAATCCCTCTCCGCCCGGATTCCCGCTTCGATCAGCTCAATGTAAACCTTTTCTCCATAAGGAATATGCTTATCCGTAACAGTCATCAGAACTGCCTGAACCGGTGAGAGCCAGACTGGAAAGGCGCCGGCATAATGTTCAATTAACACACCCATGAACCGCTCTATTGCACCTAATATTACCCTGTGCAACATTACAGGTCGATGTTTTTCTCCGTCTGCACCGATGTAGCTGAGATCAAATCGATCCGGAAGTGTAAAATCGCACTGAATCGTCGCACATTGCCACTTTCTCTTCAGGGCATCTTTTAACTTGAAATCGATCTTGGGCCCATAAAAGGCGCCATCTCCTTCATTAACCTCATATTCAATCTTGTTTATTTTAAGGGCTCCCTCCAATGCCGCCGTTGCCATTTCCCATTCCTCATCGGAGCCTATAGATTTTTCCGGCCTCGTGCTGAGCTCCACGTCGTAGTCAAAACCGAAAACTTTCATCGCATAGCTTACGAAATCTGCAATGGCGGTGATTTCACCATTTAATTGCTCCGGTGTGCACAGGATATGTGCATCATCCTGGGTGAACTGGCGCACTCTCATGAGGCCGTGCAGAACCCCTGTTTTCTCATGTCTGTGGACCGTACCGAGTTCGAAATATCGGAGCGGCAAGTCGCGGTAGCTGCGAATCTTCGATTTATATATCAGCATGTGCGAGAGGCAGTTCATGGGCTTTAGGCCATAGGCCTGATTTTCTACCTCCGTGAAATACATGTTTTCTCTGTAATGATCGAAATGCCCGGATCTTTTCCACAGCTCGGCTTTTAGTATCTGGGGTCCCACGACCATTTCGTACCCCCGTTTAAGGTGCTCCTTCCTCTCCCAGTCCTCAATGATGTTTCTGAGTCTGGCACCTTTGGGATGAAAGATGATGAGGCCGGGACCTGCTTCGTCATTTATCTGGAACAGGTCTAATTCTTTTCCCAGTTTTCGGTGATCCCTTTTCTTTGCCTCCTCAACAATATGCAAATATTCCACCAGTGCTTTTTCCGTCGCAAATCCTGTCCCATATATGCGCTGGAGCATCTTATTCCTCTCGTCGCCTCGCCAGTATGCCCCCGCCACATTTAATAACTTAAAAGCCCTGATCATCCCCGTAGATGGGATATGGGGTCCGCGACATAGATCTACATACCCCCCTTGACTGTACAAACTTATTATTTTTACGTCCTCCGGCAGTTCGTTGAGAAGTTCGACTTTATACGTCTCACCCTTTTCTCTAAAGAGAGAGACAGCCTCTTGCCTCGACATCTCCTGACGAATGAAAGGATAATCAGCGGCTATGATCTCCCGCATGCGCTCTTCAATTTTCGCGAGGTCTTCCGGAGTAAAGTTCTCTCTATAGTCAAAGTCATAATAAAAGCCTTCTTCGATAGAGGGACCAATAGTAATCTGAACCCCTTGAAACAAATCCTTTACCGCCTGTGCCATTACGTGCGATATGCTGTGGCGCAGAATGTCCAGGCCTTCCTTCGCTTCAATATTGATTAACGAAATCGTGGCGGGTTCTTCAATCGGATGGCTTAAATCAACAGGCCTATTATTCAGCTTCGCCGCAACCAGTGAAGGAAGCATCTCCTTCTTCCAAGATGCAATAATCTCTTTAATCGTTGTACCTTGATTACACTGACTGACAGAACCATCCGGTAATACAATCCTTATTTCATTCATAGACCAAAACCCGAAATCTTAAACATTTAAACCGTTTTGAGATGCTGTCAATCATGCTTCTATAAGAAAGGGCATCACCGCATATCCCCTGCTGATGCCCTCACCAACAATTAAATCGTCATATTTGGTTTTTATTTTTAACTGATAAAAATGGTAGGCACGCAGGGATTTGAACCCTGGACATCCACCGCGTCAGGATGGCGCTCTCCCCCTGAGCTACGTGCCTACATCAGGGCTCTCCAAAAGAAGGGAGTGATTTTTAACAGTAAAACTGCGTTATGTCAAGCAAATATTGCGATTTGCGTATTTTTGAAGGTATGCCTCCTACACATCTAAGTCGTGCTACTGTTTAGTTTAATCCCCCTGAACATATAATTCAACCCTGATATGATGGTGAACGCCACTGTGACCCACTGCAGAATCATAAGCCACATATAATCGATCGTTCCCGGAAGAATACGGGAGACGAGGAAAAACACCAGAGTGAGCAATTGCAGGGTTGTTGTGAGCTTGCCGATGAATGACGGGCGGATCTCATACGGGATGGACATGATTGACAGTATGGCAATGCCAACAAGGATGATAAAATCCCTGCTGATGACGATAACTGTGAACCATCCCGGAATTATTCCTTTTATAGACAAAGTCACAAAGCAGCTTGCGAAGAGGGCCTTATCCGCTATCGGATCCAGATATGAACCGAGCACAGTCTGCTGGTTTAATATGCGGGCAAAAAAGCCGTCCAAGGCATCTGTAATTCCTGAAACAACCAACAAAATGAGTGCCTTCAAAAAGGCCCCTTGCATGAGAAAGATCACCGTGATGGGCACAAGAAGTATCCTCACCAGTGTCAATAAATTGGGAACATTCATTGGTCGCTATATCCGGTTTACATCATGGAACGTATTATATGGTTCTAGTCCGATCCCAATTCCTGATCTCTCGCCTTGTTCCAGTCCACCCACTCGTCGCGATCTTCCTTTTCAGTAAAGTCTCGCGGTTTTTCCGCCGTTCCATCAGCGGCAATGCTGATCTGCTGCATCGATTTAATAATAACGACCCATTCCTCCATTTTAACTTTCTTCGGACCGGGAATCGGAGTGGGGCCCGCGATTTTCTTGGGAGGACCGATCATTTTGGGCGGCTCCATGGCCGGGCCGCCTCCTGATACGTGCACCGTCCCATCATACACCCTCACCAGGGTTGACTTGTCTTTCTCCACATTCATGCGATAAATAGTACCCCTGACACCGGCTACGGCATTTTCGGACCGAATCTCAAACTGACCCCTTTTCCCTACCGCCTTGCTGACATTGGCCCAGGTCCTTCCAATGGCTATATGAAACTTCATGTTCCTCGGTACGGCATCGCCGCCGGAGTCAACCTGAAGCACCTTAAAATGGGAGTTGCCGGCAAAACGAACTGCGGAATAGTCCGGCAAGACGAGCTCCAGTCTCGCTTTAGGTCCCGTATTAACTTCGTCGCCGCCCCTGAGAGTATCTCCCAAATTCAACGCATGCCATGTCTTTTTTCCGGCCTGAAGAATCTGAGCCGATCCCTCCACAACGTTGACTTTGGCTTCGCCTCTGCCAATCTTCAGCTCCATAATTCTCTTTGCCGCCATCACCTGAGAACCAATCAACACAAATGACAATACGAACAAAAAAAATGTTATTTTCTTCATCTGCGTCTCCTTATTCATAGTCAAACATACATACCCCGAAACCGGAGATCCGGGAAAAATCATGCAGCGCTTGTCTCGACTTTGTCCATTCTCAATAGGCTGCGGAGCTTCCGTCATCCTGGTGAATCAGGACCGTCAGGTAGAGTCCGCATGGCCTTATCTACCACTTCCTGCATAGCTGGTTCATAGACCTGGCACGAGTCCATCTCAAGCTGTTCCCGTGAAATTCCGTAATTCCTTTTAACGATTCTATTACGGTAACTCCAGAGAGTTTCCCCCGTCTTTGCACTCCGCAGTTCGAAAAACACAGAAACGTGTGCAGATGCGTAAACAAATGAAAAGTCAGTGGAGCACTCTTCTAAATAAGCGTACAGGACAGCATCGACACCGAGCAGATCACCTATGGCCTTGGGAGGAATATTCTCTCTCTTGAAATCCATATTGCCCTTATATATCTTGGCGAGTTTTTCATCTATGCCTTGTAACGGGACTTTAGGATAGCCTTTGAAATAAAGTTCATTAAGAACTATTTCCCTCAGCATCTGGCCGGCTCTGGCATCACCTGATTTAATATTCACAGGTAATATGGCAATAAGTCTTGTGCCTTTCTTGCTGTAATCGGGATTCACACTGTAAGGTTGTTTCCATGCACAGCCCTGCATAACGATTAATGCAGTTATCATCAAGAAAATTCGATTAAAGCTACCCATCAATATTTAAGCCTCACCCTAAAAGCACCTGAAGGCAATCAAGCTTTCTCCGGAAGGGATCATATCACCCTCATTTCTATTTCAAGAAGGTGACCTCAAAATAATTTTGATCTATGAGACCAATTATCAGGGAAAAATGCCCCGTCTTTGTCAGTTCATCAGAGAATGACTGGACGGTTCCCTGAAAATCCAAACCCAGTCTCGCCGTACCCCAAGCAATATCGCGCTGATAAACATTCCTGACGCCCTTCACCTTTGTCTTCAGAAGTTCTTTGACTCTTATATAGTCGGCGCAGCTTGTCAGGCCTTTTACTGTAACCGCTACCTCTGTTGCCGGAACTATATTCTTTTCCACCTTGAGAAGCCCGAGGGTCTGAAGATCATCTCTTATACTATCTATAAATACCGCTGATCTGACATTAACCGCATAGACCTTTTGGACTTGTCTCTCGCTGCTTATTTTGTAATCGTGGATATATTGGTCACTCTTTGCATATATCCCGTCTCTGATCGCCTGAGACCTCTTATCAAGCGTCTGGAGAGGAATCAACGTTGCTACTGCCTGTTCTACAGCGTTTCGCAAAGCATCATTGATGGCATTATTTCGTGCACTGGCTAAATCATTGTTTGTTATGAGTCCCGTACCCTCTGTCTCTACTGTCCAGATATTGCCATTATCCTGTGAAAATCCCTCAGGGGTTAAGAGGAAAATCCAAGCTGCAAATATTAATACAATAATAAAAAGCCGATTCATCTCTTTAACTTGTTAATCTCTTCCCTGATAACTTTCTCGGCAATCTCAGGAACTATTTCTTTCGCAATCCTTTCAGCAATTTCACTGACCCTTTTTATTATTTCATCATTAAGGCCCGGATCATGAAGAGGCCCGCTGAAACCCTTTTCAACAGCGTCCACGAGATCATGAACTTCATCACCCGGTCTCGATACTCTCTCATATACCCGACCATCAATGACAATGATTTCTCGATCCTGTTTGGTTTCAGCGCCGGCGTTATCATCTATGACGTCAACGAGGTCGTGAATCCTGTCATCTGGCTTCAATAAACGACCATCTACAAGGACATCTTCAGGTCTCGCATCTGGAAGGTTTTCCTTACTGCCTTCCCGTAACACCCCAACCAAATGTTTGGATATTGCATCCATATACACTCCCACCTTGCATACGGTATTTGAACCTTCGCAACTTTGTATAAAAATTCCATGAGCTGCGCTCTAAAGAACACTCCCACCGTGCCCGCTTTATCGCTCACACTTTTTACGAAGCCCGCATCATTTAACTCACTTCTTGGCTTTTTATAAAAAGATCATGCTGCCTTATATAGGTCAGAACGTTAGCGTTAGTGAGTTATCATACCTGCGGGAACTGTTCAAGGAAATAGTGGGGCCGTTTTATCCACATCAAATATAGTTCGCCACCAGCCGGTAGACCCTTTTTTTGGGGATTCCCAATTCTTTGGCAAGTTTTTCGATGATGTCTCGCCGGGAAGAGCCGGAACTCTTCCACAACTCTTCAAATTTCGCTAAAATTTCATCATCGGAAAACGAAGGAGAGATCTTTCCCCTCCTCCCTATGACCAGCGTCACTTCACCTTTGACAACCCTTCCCTGCAGCTGATTGATCACTTCTCCTACTGTTCCCCGCATGATTTCTTCAAAGACTTTCGTCATTTCCCTCAATACGACAACATTCCGGTCGCCGAGGACTTCTCCAATATCGCGAAGTGACTCTATGAGCCTTTTAGGGGATTCATAGAACACCAGAGTCTTCGCTTCGTCCATGAGAGTAGATAAAAACTGCTTTCTTCTGCCAGATCGTGACGGCAAAAAGCCATAAAAAGCAAAAGAATCCATCGGTAGACCGGATACGGAGAGCGCTGTGACGACAGCGGACGCCCCGGGAACTGGAATAATCTCAATTCCCTCAGCAATAGCCTTACTGACAAGAACATACCCGGGATCGGATATGCCCGGTGTTCCGGCATCTGATACTATTGCCACATCCATACCCTCATTCATTTTAGAAATCAGAACGCTGCTCTTCCTATCCTCAATACGATCGTAGAGACTGGTCATAGGGGTGCTGATCTGATAAGCCCCCAACAGTTTTCTAGTCCTTCTCGTGTCCTCGGCTGCTATAATCGAAACTTCCTTGAGCACCCGTATGGCCCGGAGGGTTATATCCTCGAGGTTCCCAATAGGGGTTGCCACGATGTAAAGCGCGCCTTTTTTGATATTATTGCCCATATGGAAGTAAGATTAAATCAAACACAATGAACAATTTAAATGGCCCCGAGCACGTTTTCTTATTGACATATCGAGATGGTTTTCGTTTAATACCAAACCTGACAAAAAAAAACCATCAAAACAAAAACTCCAGGCTGCCATGAAGAGCGGGAGAAAGTGATTCTGAACAAACATACCGGAGATATTGAAATATCCCCATCATAAACCGACATGAAGCGCATACTGATTACAGGCGGTGCAGGATTCTTAGGTTCTCACCTCTGCGATAAACTCGTCGAGCAGGGCAATGATGTCCTGTGCCTGGATAATTTTTTTACCGGGAGCAAGGACAATATAATCCATCTCCTTGCAAACCCTCGTTTTGAATTAATCAGACACGACATCATCAACCCGATTTTCCTCGAGATGGATCAAATCTATAACCTCGCCTGTCCGGCTTCGCCCGTGCACTACCAGTACAACCCTATCAAGACGATTAAGACCAATGTGATGGGGACTATCAATACCCTCGGCATGGCAAAGCGTCTCAATGCGAAGATTCTCCAGGCATCGACCTCAGAGGTATACGGAGACCCCGACGTGCATCCCCAGAAGGAAGGATACTGGGGAAGGGTCAACCCTATAGGACCGAGAAGCTGCTACGACGAGGGGAAAAGGGCGGCAGAATGCCTCATGATGGATTACCACCGCCAGAACAATGTTAAAGTGAAGATTGCCAGAATATTCAATACCTATGGTCCGCGCATGGCGCTGAATGACGGACGCGTAGTCAGCAACTTTGTAGTACAGGCACTGAAAGGGGAAGATATCACCGTATATGGCGATGGTTCTCAGACCAGATCGTTCTGCTATGTTGATGATATGGTAGATGGTCTAATCATGATGATGGAAAGTGACGACAGTTTCCTCGGTCCCGTAAACCTGGGAAACCCGCATGAATTCAGAATCATGGATTTAGCGAAGACTGTAATAAGCATGACAGGAAACCGCTCGAAGATTGTTCATAGGCCCCTGCCGCAGGACGACCCCATGCAGCGCAACCCGGATATTTCGTTAGCCACGAAAACACTGGGCTGGCAGCCAAAAGTGAATTTGGAGAAAGGTCTCGAACGGACAATTGCATATTTTCGTAAAGTAATCTGAAGATTAGAGGCTCCCATGAAATTCAACAAAAATATTCTGTGTATAGGCGCCGGGTACGTAGGCGGTCCGACGATGGCTATGATAGCGTACAAATGTCCCCAGTATAGGGTCACAGTCGTCGACATCAATCCGATCCGCATTGCCGAATGGAACTCCGACGATCTCCCCATTTATGAACCGGGGCTTGGCGAAATAGTTAAGGCAACGAGAGGCAAGAACCTTTTTTTCAGTACCGATATAGAAGGCGGAATCAGGGACAACGACATCATCTTTGTCAGTGTAAATACGCCGACCAAGACATTCGGAGCGGGTGCAGGCATGGCTGCGGACCTCCAGTACTGGGAAAAAACGGCCCGACAGATCCTCCAGTATTCGGAATCGTCAAAGATAGTCATAGAAAAGAGCACCCTTCCCGTAAAAACCGCTCTGGCCATGGAAAAAATACTGAATTATACGAAAAACTCTGTTTCTTTCGATGTCCTTTCCAACCCTGAATTTCTGGCCGAAGGTTCGGCTATGAGGGATCTCGAAAATCCTGATCGCATCCTCATAGGATGCCAGGATACAAAAAGCGGATTGGCAGCCAGGGAGACCCTTGTGGAAATATATGCCAACTGGGTGCCTCGGGAAAAAATCATCACTTCCAATATCTGGAGCAGTGAGCTTTCCAAAATCGTATCGAACGCCTTTCTGGCGCAGAGAATATCATCCATCAATGCCATCTCGGCACTCTGCGAAAAGACGGACGCCGATATAACCGAGGTATCAAAGGCCGTCGGGATGGACAGCCGGATCGGCAGCAAGTATCTCAGCGCCAGTGTCGGTTTCGGTGGTTCCTGCTTCAAGAAGGACATCCTTAACCTAGTCTACCTCTGCCGGCACTATGATCTCCATGACGTTGCCGAATACTGGGAAAGTGTTGTCAGAATCAACCAGTATCAGCAGGAGCGCTTCATATTGAATATGCTGACTGCCATGTTCAACACCCTTGCCGACAAGAAGATCTGCCTTTTCGGTTTTGCATTTAAAGCCAACACAGGTGACACAAGAGAAAGCCCTGCCATTTACATCACCAGAATGCTGCTGGAGGAGAAGGCGGAGATCGTCATCACCGACCCGAAAGCACTGAAAAACGCAAAGGCGGACCTGGCAGGCATGGAAGGAAAAGTTAGCTTCATAGAAGATCCTTACAAGGCAGCCGACGGATGCCACGCTATCGCCGTACTGACCGAGTGGGATGTGTACCGGAACCTCGACTATCAGAAAATATATGATACCATGACCAAGCCGGCCTCTATCTTTGACGGGAGGAACATCATTGACCACAAGCGATGCTTTGATATCGGCTTCAACGTCTATCCTACCGGCAAACCGGCATTGACCCATTTTTAATGTGAATGACCCCAACAGACTCTTTTAATATTACTGTTATCGGTGCCGGGGTAATCGGCCTGTCCATTGCGGAAGAGCTTTCTGCAAAGTATAAGCGTGTATTGCTTATTGAAAAAAACGACGGCTTCGGCCAGGAGACAAGCAGTCGCAACAGTGAGGTCATACACGCTGGCATTTACTACCCCCACGGCTTCCTGAAGGCTTCCTTGTGTACAGAGGGAAACCGCCTCCTCTATGATCTATGCAGGGAACGAAACATTCCTCATAAGCGCATCGGCAAACTGATTGTCGCCGCCAACGACGAAGAATGTGAACGACTCGAGAACATAAAAAAGCACGCCGAGGGAAATGGCGTATCCGATCTCACCCTGCTGGGGAAAAAGCAAGCCTTGACCCTCGAACCGGAGGTCAGCGCAAAGGCTGCCATCTATTCCCCGTCCACCGGGATCATCGATAGCCATAGCATGATGCGCTCTTTCTGCATAAATGCGGAAAGTTCCGGCGCCGTGATCGCTTTCCGTTCGAAAGTCACAGCCATTCATGCTGAAAATGGCATATACGAAGTGGAAACAAACGGAGGAGAATACCGATTTCACACCAGGGTCATTATCAACAGTGCCGGTCTATATTCAGACAGTATCGCCGCTATGGCCGGCATCAACATCGACCGATGTGGATACCGTCTGAAATACTGCAAGGGAAATTATTTTTCTGCCTCCCCTGCTCCGAAACTGAATCATCTGGTTTATCCCGTGCCCCCGGAAAATACGGAAAGCCTCGGCATCCATGCCACGCTGGATCTGAGCAACCGTGTCAAGTTCGGCCCGGACAGCCAGTACACAGATGAGATCGAATACAGCATAGATGAAGGGAGAAGGGAATCGTTTTATCAATCCATCATAAATTACCTGCCTGGGTTCAAACCGGAATACCTCCATCCGGACACGTGTGGTATTCGTCCGAAACTGCAGGGCCCCGGTGAGGCCTACCACGACTTCATCATTAAGGATGAGCGCGATATAGGATATCCCGGACTGATAAATCTCATCGGCATTGAATCTCCCGGATTGACCTCCTGTGTCGCCATAGCACGGTACGTAAAGGACCTCGTGGTGCCCTACCTTTAGGGGCCACAAGGTTCGAGAAGCAAGTCTCAAAGTCCAAGGCATACATTGAATAAAATATAGGATGGAATTAAACGGCAAGTTCGAAGGCGTTTTGTATAAGCTCTACAGTGCTCCCGTCAGGCAGCATCTTGATCGCCACGACGTCGAATCTCGCATTGCAGGGATAGAGGTGTTTCTCTTTTAAATACGTGAGGGAAATTTTTGAAATCTTCTTTTGCTTTTCCAATCCTACGGCAAGCTGGGGATCGCCAAACTCTTCCGATTTCCTGCTCTTAACCTCCACAAAGACAATCGCATCCCCGTCTTTTGCCACAATGTCAATCTCTCCCAAACGGCACTTGTAATTGCGTTCGACGATCCGATAGCCTTTACCCTTCAAATAGGCAACAGCAATATCCTCTCCTTTCTTGCCGGTCCGCATCCTATCAGAACCCTTCATTATCATTCCCGATGCTGCAAAATGTTTTCAAAAATCCATTTCGGCATTTACGTGGAGGAGACTCTTGTCTTTAACTATGAAAGACCTTCGATGAATCTTGCAATGCCCATGCTTCTTGATTGCTTCTCTATGTTCCTCTGTAGCATAGCCTTTGTTCTTGGAAAAATTATACTGGGGGAACTGGCGATCATAGATCTCCATGATCCTGTCTCTGCAGACTTTGGCAATGATGGAGGCAGACGCTACGGAGACGCTCCGCGTGTCGCCTTTGACAATGGTTTCCTGGGGTATGGAGACAAAAATGCGATGTGATCCGTCAATGAGCAGATAATCAGGCGTTAGGGAAAGATTCAATGTGGCCTCCTTCATGGCCACCAGTGTCGCCTGAAATATGTTCACTTCGTCAATAAACGAAGCCTCGACAACACCTAGACCAATGGAAAGGGCGTCTTGCCTTATGATTTCGGAAAGGCTATCTCTCTTCTTAGCTGTTAGCTGCTTGGAATCTTTGATTTCCCTGTTCTTGTAATCGGGGGGGAGTATCACGGCTGCGGCGACAACGGGACCCGCAAGGGGACCTCTGCCCACCTCATCAATGCCAGCTATTGATCTATAACCAAGTTGATGGGCTCGCCGTTCGAAACTGTTCATAGTCGGGATAAGAAACCTGTAAACGTGGTTCTGGGGGGCTGAACAAAGAAGGGGAGGCTTTCCCGCATCCCTGCCTGTGAAGATTTAGAGATACGGGGAACTTCCTCTGTACTGGGCTTTATTTAATGCCTATTTCCCCATTTCTTTGATTCTTGCTTTTTTCCCTCTTAGACCGCGCAAGTAGTACAGCCGGGAACGCCGCACTTTGCCGCGATTGACTACTTCAATCCTATCTATGACCGGTGAATGAAGGGGAAATGTCCGTTCAACACCTACACCATAGGAAACCTTTCTCACTGTGAAACTGGACCGGCAATCACCTCGTTTTTTGCGGATGACAACGCCTTCAAAGGCTTGTATTCTCTGCTTCTGTCCCTCCACAATTCGCACGTACACCCTGACGGTATCGCCGGGCTTGAAACTGGGAATGTCCCCTCTCATCTGCTCTTTTTCAAGCATTTCCATAGCATTCATATCGCAAACTCCTCCATATCGCGTCACTTACAATTCTTTTTTATGTCTTCGAGTGTTTTTCCGTCCTCATCGCATAGCTCTATTTTTTCCAGCAAGTCCGGCCGCCTCAAATATGTTCTTTTTAGCGATTCCTTCTTCCGCCATGACTCAATCTCCCGGTGATTACCTGACAGCAGTACATCGGGAACCTGCCAGCCCCGGTAGCTGCCGGGACGTGTATAGTGGGGATACTCCAACAAACCGGTAGAAAACGAATCATAAGATGCGGAGTCATAATTCCCCAGAACACCCGGGATCAGACGGGTAACAGCGTCAACGATGACCATAGCCGAAAGCTCCCCACCCGTCAAAACAAAATCGCCTATCGAAATCTCTCTGTCAACCAGATGGTCCCTTACCCTTTCGTCCACACCCTCGTAGTGACCACATACGAGAACAATGCGAAAATAGCGAGACATTTCCTCCGCTATTTTCTGGTTGAAGGTTTCTCCCTGGGGAGTCAGGAGAACTACCAGGGCATTATCTCTTGAGGGAACGATTGACGCCAGAGCCATGTCGATTGGTTCCACCTTCATGACCATGCCGCCGCCTCCTCCGTAAGGGGCGTCATCTGTCATCCTATGCTTATCCTCGGCATAGTCGCGGATGTTGTGGAGATGGATTTCCGCCATCCCCTTCTCCTGCGCTCTTTTCAAGATACTGTGATTAAGCGGGGATTCAAACATCTCGGGGAAAACGGATAGGATATCAAACCTGATCATGGCCTTCTATAAACCTTCAAGCAGTCTTACAACCATCATCCCCCGATCTATATCGATCTTTCGTATCACATCGGCAATGCCTGGCAGCAAAACCTCCCTTTCTCCCCCGCTGCATACGTAGACGTCATTACTCCCCGTCGGGAAAATAGCCTCAATTACGCCTAAAAAGCGGCCCTCTTCCGTAACTACTTTAAGGCCTATCATGTCCCGCCAGTAATATTCGCCTTCGGGCAATTCTTCCAGTTTGTCCGCGGGAATCAGTACCCGGCAACCAACAAAGGCATTCGCACTTTGGAGATTTCCGACGCCCTCTATTTCGAGAAAAAAACTCTTTCCTCTGCTCCGGAAGCCCTTTAATTTGAAGGGCCCCTTCTTATCTTCTCCTTGTCCTATATAGAGTTCGTCAAGGTTTTGAAGCTTGTCATTTGACTCAAGGTACGACACCGCTTTCATACGGCCCCTGAGACCGCAGGACTTAACAATCTTGCCAATTTCAAAGAACTGAGTCGGGTTCATTCAATAATTTCTAAGACGGCCCTCTTGCGAAGCTTCGTTGATGCCGCACTTAAAATGGTCCTCATGGCTTTTGCGGTTCTTCCCTGCTTGCCGATAACTTTACCCAGGTCTTCCTTCGCAACTCTCAGTTCGATCACAGAAGTCTGCTCACCAAGCACCTCGGATACTTCCACCGAATCAGGATTATCCACCAAAGACTGAGCTATGTACTTGATCAACTCTTTCATCGTCACAACCTCCACGGATTACTTATTCAATAAATCCATTAGCAATATCGACTTCAACCGCAAAACCATTCAATTTCGAAGTTCAAGACATGGCCCCATTTGTTTCAACTATGTTCACTTCGTGATCCCCTTCTTTGCAAACAACTGGGAAACCGTCAAAGTGGGTATGGCTCCTTTTGAAAGCCAATCGACAATACGTTCCTTTTTCAGGACAACCTCCGCCGGATTTTTTTGAGGATTATAGCTTCCCAGGATCTCCAGAAATCTGCCATCCCTCGGAGATTCGGAATCGGCTACCACAATCCTGTAATAGGGCCTGCCTTTTCCACCAAGCCGCGCCAACCTTATCTTAACTGCCATTCCTGTTATCTATCACCTCCTGAAAATTATTGTAATTTGTTATACATACGTTTGATTATAAAGGAAGAAGTTTTATTATAATCCATTTTTCATTTAATTAAAAGGGTAAATTACCCCTGCGAAACGATTTCATCCCTTCCTTTGACGTCAGCTTTTTCATAATCTTTCTCATCTCACCATAATTTTTCAACAGCCTGTTGACGTCCTGGACCGTCGTACCGCTTCCCCTCGCTATCCTCTTTCTCCTCTGGCCATCGATTAAGAGATAATTCGAACGTTCCTTCCTTGTCATAGAATCGATTATCGCCAGGGTTCTTATAATTTCCTTCTCATCGGGTGTCGCATGCGCCAGAGCTTTGAGCTTTCCCAATCCGGGAATCATCCCCATAATGTCGCCGATAGACCCCATCGACTTGATCTGTTTCAATTGGTCCCGGAAATCTTCAAGGGTGAATTCATTCTTCCTGATTTTCTTCTCGAGCTCTCGCGCCTGTTTTTCATCGACTGTAGCCTGTGCCTTTTCGACAAAGGTCAGGATATCACCCATACCTAAGATCCGTGAAGCCATGCGTTCGGGATGACAAACCTCTAAAGCATCGATTTTTTCACCGACACCGATGAACTTTATGGGCTTGCCGATGACTGCCTTCAGCGAGAGCGCTGCGCCGCCCCTCGCATCTCCGTCCATCTTGGTCATAATCACGCCATCAATGCCGAGAAGTTCATTAAATTTTCCAGCCACATTCACAGCATCCTGGCCTGTCATGGCATCTGCGACAAGGAGAATCTCCGCGGGATTAATTGCATCCTTTATCCTTTTCAGTTCATCCATCATTTCATTGTCTATGTGAAGCCGGCCGGCCGTATCAATGATAATCACCTCATAGCCGTTGCTCTTTGCCTCATCGACGGCCTGCAGGCACATCCTGACCGGATCATGAATATCTGCGGAAGCATAAATCCCCACACCGTCAATCTTCTCACCTAAGACCCGCAGTTGCTGAATGGCTGCCGGCCTGTATACGTCTGACGAAACGAGATATACCCTCTTGCCCTGATTGACCAGATGCTGCGCAAGCTTGACCGCTGTCGTAGTTTTGCCGCATCCCTGAAGACCGACCATCATTACCGGAGCAGGAAAGCGATTAGAAAGTCTCAGCTGGCTGCTTTTCCCTCCCAATAGCTCCACGAGCCTGTCATGGACAATCTTCACGACCTGTTGGCCCGGTGTAATACTGTCCAGAACCTCTTGCCCCATAGCCCTCGACCTGATGTCATCTATAAAGTCTTTGACCACTTTAAAATTGACATCCGCCTCAAGAAGGGCCATGCGTATCTCTCTCAAGGCGGAGACAATATTATCTTCATCAAGGCGACCTCTCCGCTTGAGTTTCTTAAATACATCTTCCAATTTTTCCGTCAGCGTCTCAAACATTACTCACCGGCACATATCTGCTAACTTCAGTTATTCTTCGCTCCCATTCTAAGAACGACACAGTTTAGTCCCTTGATTTTTCTTGCCACACGATCCGCCGCTTTCTGCGCATCTTCCCGACTTTCAAACCCCTCAAGGGTTATGCGCATCCACTTTCCCTTTTTCGGCACCTGCATTTCTGCAACTCTGGGGGAAAATCCCAGGCGTGTAAGTTTTTTACATAACTGGTCCGCTTTTTCCTTTTCCTTGAAAGAACCAACCTGTATCTGATATTTCTCCTGCTCGGCAGGCGGCTTTATTTCCGTTTGAGTGGCGGCAGGAACTGAAGGCTGCTTTTCGTCAGACGCCGCGGCTGCTGCTACAGGCGCCTTCTTTTCTTCCGGAACAATTTCTTCCCCCCCTGCCTTGGCGGTTTCTGTCGCTGTTTCGCCCACGGACACTGCAGTCTCCGCCCTGTTCGACGACAAGCCAAGCTTTTCCATCATCATGCCCCGAAAACCGTGTGAAAACTTTTCCGGGTAGGTATCAATATTCTTGCCAACCGTCACACCGAACAGAAAAACAACAAAAAGCAAACAGGACATTCCTACGATAAATAGAATCAACGCCCGTTTACCCAGCTTCAGTTCAAATACACGAACATTCTTGGATGTCATTTCGCTCTTCTACTGTCTTCACATTCTTTCCGGTGCTGAAACTCCCAGTATCCTTAAGGCATTGCTCAACACGGCCAGTATTGATTTTGTCAGGAAAAGTCTCGCCCTGCTGAGGCCTTCTTCATCAGAAAGGACCTTGTACTTGTTATAATAGCTATGGAAGAGCGCTGCAAAATCATTAAGGTAAAACGTCAAACGGTGTGGCTCGAGGGACAGCGCAGCGCCTTCAACCACCTCAGGAAGCCGGGTGATTGCCTTAATTAAGTTAATCTCCTCAGGAAGAGTCAGGAAGCTCAAATCCACTTCATCATATGCCGGAATTTTGTATCCCCGCTCATCGGCATTTCTCATGATGCTGCAAATTCTCGCATGGGCGTACTGCACATAGTAGACGGGATTCTCGCTTGATTGCCTCTTTGCCAGTTCCAGATCGAAATCCAGGTGACTGTCCGAGCGTCTCATCAGAAAATTATACCTTGCTGCGTCTTTTCCCACTTCGTCAACGACTTCCTTCAGGGTTACGAACTCGCCGGCACGGGTGGACATGGGGACGGGCTTCCCATCCCGCAAGAGATTCACAAGCTGCACCAGAACAATCTTCAGCGAATCCTTTTCATGACCGAGGGCCTCGATACAGGCAGCCATTCGGGGGATATATCCATGATGATCGGCCCCCCAGACATCGATAATTTTATCAAAGCCGCGCTCGTACTTATTCTGATGGTAGGCTATGTCGGCGGCAAAGTAGGTCGGCTCTCCGCTCTTTCTTATGACCACCCTGTCTTTCTCATCTCCAAAAGCGGTGGTCCTGAACCAGACGGTTTCCCCATCGTTGTAAATGAATTTTCTCTTCTCAAGTTCGGCAAGCAGCTTTGCTACTCCATCATCCTTGTAAAGATCCTTCTCACTGAAGTAATTATCAAAAACTACGCCGAAGGCCTTTAAATCGTCCTTTATGCCAATTAATATTTCACTTGCAGCATAATCCGTAAACATGCGGATGGTCTCTTCCTGATTTCTGTTACGATAGCCGTCACCCTCTTTTGCAATAATTTCTTTAGCCAGATCTCTGAGATAGTCCCCCTGATAGCAGCCTTCAGGAAACTCTACCTCCTCGCCCAGAAGCTCGAGATAACGAAACAGAACGGACTTCCCCAGGTTGTTCATCTGGTTGCCCGTATCATTAATGTAATACTCGCAAAAAACCGAACACCCTGATGCCTTAAGGATGTTCGCAATGACATCGCCAACAACAGCGCCCCTCGCATGTCCTATGTGAAGAGGCCCAGTGGGATTGGCGCTGACAAATTCCAAATGTATTTTCTTCCCTTTGCCGTAATCAGAGGCGCCATACCGATCACCAAGTTTATCGACATCGTGAAGCAGGGTAGACCATACATCCTCCCTTATAAAGAAGTTCATAAAACCGGGCCCTGCGATCTCGACCCTTGCCAGCACATCATCGCCGCTGCTGATATGCTTTGAGATGATCTCTGCAATCCGGCGGGGCGGCAGTTTGCCCTTCGCACGGGATGCCAGTACCATGGCCACATTGGAGGCATAGTCACCGTGACCGGCATCCTTCGGTATATCGATTTCAATATAGGGAATAGCCTCCGCCTCTATTAACTTTTTATCAATACAGGCCTTTACGGCGTTTCCCAGCAATGTTTGCAATCTGCGCTTCATTCAACCTTACATCTTCTGCTTTCGCAGAATACCTGCTCTCCAAAATTCTCCCGAACCCAAGGAGTCGGAATGGACAAGAAACCATTATTATCCATACTAAAAAAGTTGGCCATATGGCCAACCTCTTATTTGCATAACAGGATTCAAAAGCCAAACGCAACAGGTTACGAATTAGCCCTATCAGTCATGCCATTCACTTCCCTGTTTTGTGCTGTCCTAACTGTTTAGTACGGTATATTTATACTACTTTGAAGTCAAGAAATTTTGACAAAAACGTCAG
>PLLV01000129.1 GCA_003142295.1 Syntrophaceae bacterium | reverse complement strand
GAAGGATCAATAGTTGCCGAGGAATACAAGGTAATCTCTATTTTAGATAACGTCCTAAAAAATATCTACGACAAATCTCTGAGCGAACCTGATCTATCCTGCCATCTCGATATCGCTGCTACAGGAGACAGCTTAAGAATTGAGATCGCCGATACAGGGAGCCCCATAAAAGACAATGCGCGGTTATTTGAACCCTTTTATTCCACAAAGAGAGGAGGGCTGGGAATTGGTCTCTTTCAGGCAAAGAACATTGTCGATGCCATGAAGGGGAACATCCGTGTTCTTCCTCAGACAGCCGGTGCCGCATTTGAGATAATACTTCCCACAAGCAAAGAAGAGTAAAATTCTTTTACACTTGATAATTCATTCTTATAGACTTTTAATTGACATATAGGATTGTAATCGCCTATCTGTAAGGGGAAAAAGGAGGTGAACATGTTCATTTACGCAAACAGACGTGAAAAAGGTTTTACCCTTGTCGAACTGGCCATCGTGCTGGTAATCATCGGCCTCATTCTTGCCGGTATCATCAAGGGGCAGGAGCTTATCACGAACGCGAAGATCAAAAGAACGTACAATGTGCAAAAGGAGATCGCTGCAGCAATCTATACCTACTTTGACCGGTATCAGTTTTATCCAGGTGACGACCCGCAGGCAGCCGCCAAATTTGTAAACCCCGCAGTTACAAACGGCAACGGCAATGCCCTGATCGCTGCCGGTGCCGCAAGCACAGCCGCCAATTTCGCTTGTGCTGCGACAGGTACGGAACAGTGTGATCTCTGGGCTGAATTGAGGCAGTCCGGTATTCTTACGGGCAGCGGCTTTACCAACCCTACGCATCCCTATGGCGGCGCAATTGCCGTCAGCTATTTCAACGCGCCTCTCGCCCCTGTTCTGTTGGCTCACTGGATCCATTTCCAAAACGTACCGTATGACGTCTGCCAGCTCATCGACCAGCAATTTGATGATGGGAATCTTGCGACTCTTGGAGGTGCGGCAACGGGAACCATCAGGGGAACGACAAACTATATGCCGGCCACTACTGGTGTTTTCCAGCTTGAATTCAAGCTCTAGACGAAATTCATGTAGAAAGCAGTCCCTGCAATTAGTGCACTGCTGGTTCAAATCTTCCTATCGCCAACACTTTTCGTTATTTGACGGATAAGGGGACATACGCCTCCCCTTATCTGTCCTTTATTCTCTTCTTCCCGTTTTGGATGAAGGTCTTTTCATTGGCGAAGAGGCTCATTAATGGTTGGCACAAAAAAAAGTGAACGAATCCTTCTTCGAGCAGGTTTATCAAGGCGCCCATTTAGACTGACCTCCCATCAAGGCTTTTCACTGGTTGAACTTTCCATCGTCCTCATCATAATCGGATTGATTGTGGGGGCCGGCGTCACAATCTGGCGATCCTCCATCGAAAGCACAAGATTGTCCGCAACGAAAACCAACCTGGATAATATCAAAAGTTCCGTCATAAATTTCGCCACAGCGAACGGCAGGCTTCCCTGTCCCGATTCAACGGTACCGCCGAACAATACGGGTCAATCAAACCCCGTCGGTATCGGCATCTGCGCAGGCTGCGCAAACCCGCCGTGCTGGGTGCCTTATCAGACCCTCCAGCTACAGTTGCCGGGAGGCAAGGATTCCTTCAGCAATGTATTCCGGTACGATATTAGTTATGATACAACCGGAGGCGCGCTGGGCGGACTGACAAACACTACACAGGATACATTCTGCGGCGTCTTATTTGAATATCTGTCTCATGCAACGGACGTGGGCGTACTGCGTGTGCCATGTGTTACGAATCAGAACGACGCCGCAGATAACGGCCAGATCGGTGCTGCAGGTCAGGGCTACGGTGTTGCCGCTGTAGCCATCAGCCAGTCATCAGTCGACAATGTTTTCAATGCACCCCCGGGGTTAACAGGAAAAAATATTATTGGTTCATCCCGCGAATATGAAATGGCCATCAGACAAAATGGTCCTGCATATGGAGACCTCGTTGCCGAGCTCACATATGGCGACTTATACAACAAGGTATGTGGAACGCAGAAAACAAAGATCAGGATACAGAATTATACGACCGCCACGCAGTATGCTCAAATTGCTGGTATAAGTACTTGCGCGACGATCAACTCAGCGGTAGCTGGCATATGTGCCTCGGGAGTTTGTCATATAGATATTTACCAGGGAAGTACCGTCACCTTTTACAATAACGCATCATGCAGTCCCAGTCCTCCACCTACTGGCGCAAATCAATGCGGAGCCCCCATCACCTTCAATATGACGGGCGGCAATGACGCAGGTACAACGGACTGGAACGGCGCGGGGATTTATGGTCGAGACGGCAAGGTGCAAATTACCGGCGCTGCCGCATGTACGCTCGGCGATAATGTAAACCTCAACCCATAAGCTCAATCATAATAAATTGACACAGCAATGCCCCTAATAATTTGGCCGCAGGCATGAACTTGAAGTCTCTTTCATCAAATGCCTTCACTTTTTCCAGGTGATCTGTAGATAAATCGCCTTATATCGATTATTTAATCCATTGATTACATGTGCATTTTAACTAGTTGACAGACATATCATCTCATGGTACACGTATTTACGTGATAAACATGGAAGGAGGCTGTATATGGAAAGGCAGAATGTGACCTTGTCTTTACCAAAGCCATTACTGAGGAAGGCTAAAGCTCTGGCTACGAAAGCAGAAAAATCGTTGAGCGAGCTTTTGAGGGAAGCGCTCGAAGAAAAAGTAAATGAAGAGAGCGGATATAAAAAGGCAAAGCGAAACCAATTGAATCTTCTCAAGGTGGGGCTTGATCTCGGCACTGAAGGATACATAAAAATTTCAAGGGAAGAACTTCATGCCAGGCGATAAATGTTTTCTGGATACAAATATTCTGGTTTATGCCTTTGACGTCTCAGCAGGACAAAAGCATGAAGTTGCGAAAAGAATTGTCATCGACTTATGGGATACAAAAGATGGTATTCTCAGTACACAGGTTCTGCAGGAATTCTTCGTGAGCGTCACCAGGAAGATTCCAAAACCAATGGACGCAGGATTGGCCAGGGAGATCGTCTCTGATTTTCTTAAATGGGACATTGTCATCAATGATGAAAACTCCCTGTTAGACGCTATTGATATTCACATCCGTTATAACTATTCCTTCTGGGATTCTCTTTTAATCCAAGCCGCTATCAGAAGTGGCGCCGTACTTCTGCTAACAGAAGATTTAACCGACAGCCAAAGCATCAAAGGCATTTCGATAAAGAATCCTTTCAAGCATCTCGTGAAGTCCCCCTGATAATGATTTATTCTCCACATATACCCCATTTTTTTGATAAAAATCTTTGCGTCTTGAGCCGTTTTGAGTTAGAAGTAGCCATTATTTAACTCACGAGCAAGAGGGGTGTCATTGTGGATGAAAGATTGAGCACGATAAATATAAATAGGGATGTAAAAAGAAAATTTGTCCTCGTGGGATCGTCGATTATTGTATTTCCGGCACTGATCCTTGTATACATGCATTATCAAGCGGAAGTAACTTTTAGTTACTATGTAAGCATACTCCTTATACTTGTTTTTCTCATCGTCCTCACCGGGTTATATATACTTTTCAATATATTCGACAACGTCTTCTCCTTCGCGGAATCTATTATAAAAGAACTGACGGAACAGGCGTCCCAAAGCAACATAGAACTCACGGCCATCAAAGATCTTACAAACAAAGCCTACCAAAACAGGGACTTCGAAGACCTTCTTGATGCTTTTCTTGATGCCGCCCTCACAGTGACAAATTCCCAGATCGGCTCGTCATTCGTTGTCGATCCCGAAACGAAGCGCCTTCGCCTTGTCGGATCGAGGGGTATAAAGGGTTTGGTAAAGGGCCAATACATCGACATCGACGACTCTGTTATTAAGCACGTAATTGCCGAAAGAAAACCCCTCCTCGTCAAAGATATCGAAAGAGATCCGAGAACCAAGAAGAAAAACGATCCCAAATACGGTTCGCCTTCATTTATCAGCATACCCATTTATGCGAGACATAAGGGCGATGTCACAGCTGTAGTGAATATATCGCGTAAGAAATCAGAAGGGTCTTTTGATGCCAAAGATGAAAATCTCTTATCAACCATGCTTATTGATATCAAATTAACTCTCGAGAATGAGCTGCTTCAATCACAAATCGCAGATTATATAGAAGATATACAAGAGCGAAATATCAAATTGGAGCAGGAAATTACCGATCGTAAACGGGCAGAGGAAATCCAGAAAAAACTTCACGAAGAACTGATGCAGGCGGAAAAATTAGCCACTGTGGGCACATTTGTTGCCGGAATTGCCCACGAGGTGAAAAACCCTCTCGCAATCATTATTCAGGGCATCGAATATTTGAAAACATCCTCCGGCTCTGATGCTCTCCTGGCTGACGTTGTGGAAAGAATCAAGAAATCCGCACAGCGGGCGGATACTATAGTGAAAGGGCTGCTGAGTTTCACGCGCCAGATATCAATTCAGACAGAGAAAGCGGAGATTACACCCGTCATTGAGGAGACTCTGTCATTTGTAGAACATCAGATCAATACCAAACATATAACAGTGCTCAGGCAATACTCGCCGGATGCACCACTGGTAAGTATTGACAGCGATCAAATCAAACAGGCATTCGCCAATATTCTCTTGAACTCCGTAGAGGCCATGGGGGACGGTGGAACGATAACGATCGCCGTCCGGCAGATAAGAAATGAAGCTGATCAGCCGTATCTACAGATCTCTTTTGCTGATGTGGGATGCGGCATCCCGGCGGACAAGATTGAAAAAGTGTTCGATCCTTTTTTCACAACAAAGGATAATTTGGGAAACACAGGACTGGGACTCTCCATTACAAAAGGGATAATTGATAAGCACCACGGCACTATTAGGATAGATAGCAAGCTTCAGGAAGGAACCCAGGTTGTCATCGAATTACCCGCGACTTCAATAAACTAAAAGGCCGTGTGTACCGCACAAATATGAGTATTCGCGTTACAGTTCCGGAAGTATGCATTACATTGCGTCCGGAGAGGCATTGAGACGCATGATGGTAAAAGAATACACTCTTCGCCAGCAGATAGAACGCAATGGTCTGATATTAATTGCCCTCTTCATGATATTAATATACTGGATCATAGATTCTCTGGTGTCCGATCAGATACTCACGCGTGTACTCATTGCCTGTTTTGTCATTATATACGGAATTTTTACCCAAACCCTCATCAACTCCCGCAAAGCGGCGCTTGAGGAAAAGGAAAGGACACAAAAGCAACTGATCCAGTCCGAGAAGTTAGCAGCTTTGGGCATTGTAGCTGCCGGTATTGCCCACGAGGTGAAAAATCCTCTTGCAATCATTATCCAGGGGGTCGAGTACCTGCGGACATCCGCTGATTCTGATGTTCACATTGCGGATATCTTGGAAAGAATTAAGAAATCTGCATTCCGGGCTGATTCCATCATAAAGGGACTCCTGAGCTTTACACGTCAGATGCCGATTCAGACCGAACAGGTGCAGATTCCGCCTGTCATAGAAGAAACGCTGTCATTTATAGATCACCAGTTGAAATTAAAGCATATAAAGCTTGTTAAACAATTCTCTCCCGGTTTGCCGAAGGTGACAGTTGACAGTAATCAGATCAAACAGGTATTTCTCAACCTCCTATTAAATTCTATTGATGCCATCCAGGACAGAGGAACTATCACCATTCGTGCTGAGAAAGTTGAGAGTGCGCCCGGAGAAAGCCACCTGCAGATAACCATTGCTGACACCGGGTGCGGAATCCCGAAAGATAGAATTGAAAAAGTGTTTGATCCCTTCTATACTACTAAAGACAGCTCCGGGAATGCAGGTTTAGGACTCTCTATCGTAAAAGGGATCATCGATAAACACCATGGGACCGTACAGATAGCGAGTGAATCTGAAGGAGGCACGTGTGTCATCATCGCATTGCCCGCCAGCGATCCCGTTTAACAATGTAGGCGATTCCAATCCACCAATATAGGAGAGCATCATGAACGAAGAAATTAAATCAGAAGCAGCGCCTGAAAAGAAAAAAATATTGCTCATTGATGACGAAGAAGATTTCTGCTTTTTTGTCAAGCTCAACCTCGAAAAGACCGGGAGATTTGAGATACTGACAACTACGAGCGGAAGCAGCGGCGTAGTCCTGGCTTCGAAGGAGCGTCCCGATTTAATTCTTCTGGACATAATTATGCCGGAAATGGGCGGCGGTCAGGTGGCTGAGCTATTGTTCGAGAACCCAAAAACACGGAAGATCCCCGTATTGTTCATTACCGCCATCGCATCAAGACGGCAGGTTCAATCACAAGAGGGAATCATAGGGGGAAGAAATTTTATTGCCAAGCCGGTAACGCCTGAAGAACTGATGGCTAAAATAGATGGGGTCTTAAAAAGCATCCAATGAAATGTTAAATTGAGGGATCAAAAAATTACATAATTGGCAGGAATTTAAGTTTGCAAAAGAAGTAAAGGGGTTAAGAATTCCACTTAACCCCTTTACTTTTCTGGTGAGCCCTGCCGGGATCGAACCGGCAACCTACTGATTAAGAGTCAGTTGCTCTACCTGCTGAGCTAAGGGCCCACACGTTTTTTTTAAAAATTCACTAATAATCCAATAATCTGGCGCGCCCGGTACGACTTGAACGTACGACCAACAGATTCGAAGTCTGCCACTCTATCCATCTGAGCTACGGGCGCTTTTTTATCTCAACGATCTTATTAAAAATGGGGTGAGTGAAGGGATTCGAACCCTCGACCTCCGGGGCCACAACCCGGCACTCTAACCACCTGAGCTACACCCACCATTTATCTCTGGTACGCCTGCGGGGATTCGAACCCAGGACCTACGGATTAGAAGTCCGTTGCTCTATCCAGCTGAGCTACAGGCGCATAATACAGGCATCTCTAAACCGTATAAGGTTGAAGCTAATAACCCCTTTGAAAAATTTTGTCAAGCTAAATGCTGTCAATAAGCACAGAACAAAATGCATGTTTTTATTATCTCACATATCCGGCAATACCATCAAAACGATAACCCTTTTTGCTGACGGCTTCTCCGTTCGGATCAGTCGAATAAAAGTGACGGGCCGTAGACGGATTATACCAGCGATACAGTTCCTTCGTATTTGTCAGCCTGGAAGTTGCTATGTTTCCGATTACTCCTTCATATACATAACTCTTCAGGGATCTTCCTTCTCCGTGCAGGTCGTAAGAGTAGAAGTGGTCATTTTTTTTGGCATTATACCATCTATGAAAAGGCGTTGTTCCGGGCGCTCCTTGGCTGAACAGCCTGTATGCGATGCCTTGTTTTTTATACGCTTTAGCGTGAATAATATTTGCTTCTGCCTCAGGATTTGCCGTATACAAATAATCGTTTCCTGCCGCATATCGATAAACATCCACAACCCTCGTCATTTTATTGTCTGCTGATATTTCAAGGGATACCTCAATGATCGCTTTTCCGCCATTGGAATTGAAGATTATATTTTCATCATAAAAACCCGCACTCAGCTGTTTAGTACTTGCCATGATGTTCACATAATCTATTTCCCTTGTAGTATCACCTGAATCCGGAAATATGCTTATTAAGCCCGGGGTTCCCTTCTTTACGTCCCTGCTGTGAACTCTCACTCCCTCAACAACCAGATGAGAACCTTTGTTGATGATGGAAAGAATGTGCTGGCCGTACGGCAGCCCTTCGGCAACCAGGCACTCCTTCGTTTCTTTCTCCCCTTCACGACAATCAGGCTCGATGGCATGTTTGTCGTCTACGTGGAAGGCTACGCTTTCCTCATCATTCTCCATTGACAAAAATACCGTAATACCTGATCCCCAAAAACGATATCGTATGGCACTGGACGGCGCCGAGCTTGAGGGAAGCCCATTATTTTCAGTCCATTTGCCGGTCATATCTACACTTTCTTTCAAATGAGATGGCGGCAAATAAACCCCGCTTCCCTTGATGTCTCCATTGAAGAACGAACTGTATCTGCCGGATTCAGGGGACGTACCGTTGAAACTGTTTTTAACGGATACTTGCCACCGCAGTATTTCCTGTCCTTTGTTTGTAACTTTAATCCTCCTGGTTGCATATTCCCCCGGCTTCACGGCTCCAAAATCGATTCTCACAGGATCCACATCAATCTTAGGTTCTACATCTCGAGAAGCCAGCTCAAATCTTATAAAAACGGTCCTTGTCCCTCCGTTCGACGCAAATTTCAACGCCTCTCTGTAAGTGCCGAATGGCAGATTCTTGCGATAAATGTTGATACCGTTGTTAGCTTCAAGACTCATTTGGATCAGGTTTTTCCCGTCCGTGGCGGAATCACTTGAGTTCAGGGTCTTTTTTAGAAAACTGATGTGAACCTGAAGGTTTTCTAAGCCATTCTTCAAGACACCTGATAATTTTCTCTCATCGAGAAACGACCACCCTTCCGATCCGTTTGCGTGCCAATTCAATGAACCCGAACCGACATTTTTCAAAACAAAAGTACCTTTGACACCTTCATTCGGTCCAATGACGCCAAGATCTATTTCTCTCGGCGAGATATTTAGGACGGGGCTTTGCGCATTCGTCTTTCCTTGATCAGAAGTCACATTCTTTTTAGTCTCTATATCCGACAAATTGTCAAGAGCCCACACCCCGGAAGAATTGATAAGCACGATAGTGAGTATAATCAGCAAAGGCAAGCGACGGACCATAAATAACTCCATATGAAAATATGCTGCTTTCTAACCCAAAGAATGGGAGAACGCAACGGTTTTTAACAATGAAATGTCTTGACACACTTTTGATATCCGATATATCTTGCCTTAATTTATGACTTTCCTGAATTCTTATCATCTAACGGGGGCATTCCATTCTAAAAAATGATCGCGAACGACCGGAAATACTGGATAGCATTAAAATCTATCGATGGAGTAGGAAGTGTCGGCTTCAAAAATCTTGTTGATGCCTTCGGTCATCCAAAAAACGTATTCAATGCATCTCTTCAGACCCTGACGGCCGTTCCGGGAATCGGCCCAAAGACAGCCGCAAATGTTAAAGACTTCAATGGCTGGCATAAGACAGAAGAAGAACTTGAGCTACTCAAAAAATATGATGCCCGCCTAATTACATATCAGGATTCTTTATATCCAAGAAGCCTTTTAAATATCTATGATTTTCCACCCTCTCTATACAGTAAAGGGCTTTTGAAAGAAGATGACGTTAATATCGCTGTCGTCGGTTCCAGGATGGCGAGCACGTATGGTAAATTTTCCACACAACGGCTCTGCCGCGAACTTGCCATAAACGGCATAACAGTGGTCAGCGGCATGGCCAGGGGAATCGACTCCGCCGCACATAAAGGCGCCCTCGCAGGCAGGGGCAGAACCATTGCCGTCTTGGGATGTGGTCTCGATACTGTCTATCCGCCCGAGAATCAAGAGCTCTATGAGGAAATTGTTTCCAAAGGCGCCGTCATCACCGAATATCCATTCGGTACGCCTCCGAGCGGGTCGAATTTCCCGGCAAGAAATAGAATAATCAGCGGTGTCTCTCTCGGCGTTGTTGTAGTTGAAGCTAACGAAAAGAGCGGATCTCTTATTACGGCAAAACTGGCCTTGGAACAGGGACGGGAGGTGTTCGCCGTACCGGGCAGCATCGATTCAGCGGGATCCCGAGGAACGCATAAATTAATCAAACAGGGGGCAAAACTCATAGAAAATGTCTATGATATTCTGGATGAGATCCTCCCGCAGGTGGAAATGCGTTCTAAAGATGCTCCCCCAGAAGAAAGAATATTGAGGCAAGATAACGGGGAAGAGGAAAGACCTGAACAAAAAACGGCCACCCATGGATTAACCGATACAGAAAAGTCTATATTGAAAAGTATATCCTCAAAAGCCTTAGATATTGACAGTATAATCACTTCCACAGCGTTAAAACCAAACGAAGTGTTAAATATTTTGTTGACTCTGGAGCTAAGAGGGATTATCAAGCAACTCCCTGGAAAAAAGTTTATGGTTGTTAAGGAGTAGTCATGCCGCATTCCCTCATTATTGTTGAATCGCCTACAAAGGTAAAAACTATTAAAAAGTACCTTGGCTCGAATTATGAAGTCCATGCCTCCATGGGACACATTAAGGACCTCCCCAAGAGCAAGCTCGGTATAGATCCAGAAAACCATTTTGAGACTGTATTGAACGTCATTGAGTCCAAGAAAAAGGTCGTTACCAATCTAAAGAAAGCGGCAAAGAACGCAGAGCACATCTACCTGGCGCCTGACCCGGACAGGGAAGGCGAAGCTATAGCCTGGCACATTGCCGAAGAGATAGGGATGAAAAACAAGGACATCCACAGAGTTCTTTTTAATGATCTCACGAAAAAAACCGTCCTGGAAGCAATGAAGAACCCCTTGGAACTAAACCTAAACAAGTATGAAGCTCAACAGACACGGCGCATCCTCGACCGGCTCGTAGGATACAAAATCAGTCCTATCCTGTGGGATAAGGTGAAGCGAGGTCTGAGCGCCGGCCGGGTGCAGTCTGTTGCCGTAAGAATTATCTGCGACAGGGAAGAAAAAATCAGAAAATTTGTCTCACAAGAATACTGGCACATCACGGCACAACTGGAAGGGAAAAATCCTTCTCCGTTTGACGCCCGACTTACTAAAGTCGAAGGGAAGAAGGCAAATATAGCCAATGAATCCCAATCGTCAGAAATTTTAGAGTACCTGAAAGCAGTTCCCTTTATTGTTGCAAAACAGGAAAAGAAAGAGATAAAGAGGTCTCCCCTGCCGCCCTTTACTACGAGCAAACTGCAGCAGGAATCCTCGCGATGGCTTCGCTTCTCTGCAAAAAAAACCATGAGCATTGCTCAGAAGCTCTATGAAGGGATAGAATTAGGCGCAGAAGGCCCCGTCGGGCTGATTACATACATGAGAACCGATTCTGTCCGCACTGCTGAAGAAGCGATCGGAGACGTAAGAAAATACATAGAGGAAAATTATGATCCCGCTTTTCTTCCCCCAAAGCCAAAGGCATTCAAGAATTCTGCAACGGCCCAGGACGCCCACGAAGCGATACGACCATCGTCCATGGCCTATAGACCCCAGGATATAAAGACATACTTGAGCAATGATGAATTTCGCCTCTACCAGCTGATATGGAACCGCTTTACGGCAAGCCAGATGAATCCCGCTGTTCTTGATCAAACTACAATTGATACGGAAGCAGGGAAATACCTATTCCGCGCGCAGGGATCGGTGATGAAATTTGCCGGGTATACGATCGTTTACACAGAAGGCAAGGAAAACGGAGAAGGTGACGATGAATTCAGCAAGACCCTCCCCGACGTTTCCGTAGGCGAAACCCTCAAACTTATTTCTTTGAAACCCGAGCAGAAATTTACTCAACCGCCGCCGCGATTTACAGAAGCCTCACTGGTGAGAGAATTGGAAGAAAACGGTATTGGCAGGCCGAGCACCTATGCAAACATTCTGAGCACGATCCAGGATAGAGAGTATGTGCGTCTGGAGAAAGGGAGGTTTATCCCGACAGAGCTGGGAATGCTGGTTACAGAATTGTTGGTGAAAAATTTCCCCAAGATACTGGACGTTGAATTTACGGCATCTCTGGAAAATCAGTTGGATCTGATCGAAGAAGGAAAGACGCAAAAGTTCGACACATTGAATGATTTCTATTCCTCTTTTGAAAAAGAGCTCAAGAATGCCGAGCTGCATATGAGAAATATCAAAAAGGAAGAAACACCCACGGATATTATATGCGATAAGTGTGAAAGCCCGATGATTATAAAATGGGGCAAGAGGGGCAAGTTTATCGCCTGTTCCAACTACCCAACCTGCAAGAATACAATGAATATCCCCGATGGCAACCAGGAAAACGCAAGCCCCGGTGAGACACCGCCCACTGACACGATATGCGGTCACTGCGGTAACGGCATGGTTATAAAAGAGGGCAGGTTTGGAAAGTTTTTGGGCTGTTCCGGATATCCTGAATGTAAAAATACCATGCCCGTCAACCTCGGCATAGAGTGTCCGGAAAAGGAATGCACGGGAAAGCTCTGCGAAAAAAGGACGAAGAAAGGAAAAGTATTTTTTAGTTGCACCAACTATCCTTCCTGTACATTTGCCATATGGGATAGACCCGTGTCAGAGCCATGTCCCCAGTGCGGCGCACCGTTTCTCGTCGAAAAGCGCTCTTCACGAGGAGGCAGTCATAAGGCATGCCGTGCCGCGGATTGCCGATACAAAGCCCCCCTGCAATAGAATGACCCCTGACAGACCCATCATTGTTATAGGCGGCGGCCTTGCCGGCTGTGAGGCAGCGTGGCAGTTACTGACAAGGGGGCGCCCGGTTGTCATCTATGAAATGAAACCGGAGGTATTTTCCCCCGCCCATAAATCACCCAACCTGGCAGAATTGGTATGCAGCAATTCACTTCGGTCTAACATGCCGGGGAACGCCGTGGGTCTCCTTAAGGAAGAGATGCGTATCATGAACTCTCTCATCATAGAGGCGGCTGATAGAACGGCAGTTCCTGCAGGTAAGGCCCTCGCCGTGGACAGGGCGCGTTTTTCCATGTATGTGGAAGAGAAGCTCCTTTCGCAGGAAAGGCTTACCATCATCAGGAAGGAATTGCGGGAAATACCCGATGACCATATGGTCGTTATCGCAACAGGTCCTCTCACATCTCATGCCCTGGCCAAGAACATTGCAGAACTTACCGGCAGCGACTACCTTTACTTCTACGACGCCATCTCCCCGATCATTGACGGGGACTCCATAGATTACACAAAGGTTTTCCGGGCATCAAGATATGGCGGCGGAGAAGGTGATTATCTTAATTGTCCTATGGAAAGGGCAGAATATGAGCAGTTCTGGCAGGCATTGATAGAAGGCGAAGAGGTCCCCCTGAAACCGTTTGAAGAATTGAAATTCTTCAGTGGATGTCTCCCAATTGAAATTCTTGCCCGAAGTGGAAAACATACCCTGGCGTTCGGGCCGATGAAGCCGGTGGGGCTGTTGGACCCAAAGACAAGCAAGCAGCCATTTGCGGTGGTACAATTGCGGCAGGAGGATGAGGGCGGCAGACTCTTCAATATGGTGGGTTTTCAGACAAAGCTTACCTGGCCTGAACAGCGTCGCATATTGAGAATGATTCCGGGACTGGAAAATGCAGAGTTTGCAAGATACGGAAGCATCCACCGCAATACGTTTATCAACTCACCGGCGCTCCTCGGAGATACTCTTCAATTGCGAACTAAGGACAATGTCTATTTCGCCGGTCAGATAACAGGGGCGGAAGGATACGTTGAATCTTCGGCAATCGGTCTTTTGGCCGGACTGAGCGCCTTCTCTCGTCTTTGCGGCCGGGTAATGACGCCGCCACCCGCAACAACGGCATTGGGCGCCATGCTGCACTATATAGTTCATGCAGATGAAAAAAATTTTCAGCCCATGAATATCAATTTCGGCATTTTTCCTCCCCTTACGCAAAAGGTACCGAGGAAAGACAGAGGTCAGTATTACGCGGAGCGTTCCCTCAAAGCTCTGAGAGATTGGAAAGAAAGACAGGGTTATGATTTTAGTTCATCTTCAACAGCGGGGTGAAAGGCGCGTCAACCGTCTGAATCGCTATGACTAAGCCTTTGCATCGAAGTAATACTGCCTGATCCGTGATATATACGTTCTGGTTTCCCTTGGTAATTTTCCCGGATTCCTCTCCACGTTTCCCATACCCCAGTTATATGCGGCAAGTGCGCGGTCAACATTGCCATCATATCGATCCAGAAGGCCTTTCAAATAGCGTGTCCCTCCCATGATATTTTCATAAGGGTCATAAGGATCTTTGACGCCAAGATCTCTGGCAGTTTCCGGCATGAGCTGCATAAGCCCCATGGCTCCTTTGGCTGATGTGCTGTTCCGATTGAAATTGCTTTCCGCCTTTATGACTCCCCTTATCAAATCAGGATCAACATTGAACCTCTGAGCAGCATTGCTAATTATGTCATCAATATCGTCTTTATGCGGGCTATCGTCATTTTTTTGCGGACTGTTTCATCCAGGATCTTCGCTTTGTAGGCTTGAATTTCCCTGGAATATGAAGGTTCAGTTTCTATGTTATTTCTTATCGGAATAGCCATAGTTAACCCCGGACTGTAAGTTATATCCATATTACTTACAAAACATATGCCAATTTTACCCGATATATGATACCTTTAATCTCCATAATTGATAAAATACGCTTGACAAAATAGCAATTTTATCCCACATTTACAGCATCATTATAAAACTTTATTTTCGGATTTTATTGCAGTTATTTCACTTCCATGTGGAAAAGATGAAAGGAATTCATAGTGAACTTGAGTGAGCAACTAACATCCCAAGCACCAAACGGTGAATTATTTCCCCTTCCCAGGGAGGGTGACTATGTTTCGGAATTCGAGCGTCTCCAAGAGATCGTGCATGAACAAAGGGCCCTGGGGCGTGAAATCGTTGTTGTCATGGGCCTGGGATTTGTGGGCGCCGTCATGGCGGGCGTCGTCGCCGATACCGTTGACCGGAATACGGGGAAACCAAAAAAGTTTGTCATAGGAATGCAGAGACCCTCTACGCGCTCTTACTGGAAGATCCCCTATATCAACAGGGGCATTGCACCCGTCGAATCGGAAGATCCGGAGGTCGCGCCCCTGATCAGTCGCTGCGTTAATGAGAAAAAGACTCTCATTGCTACTTTTACCTACGATGTCCTTTCCCTTGCCGACTGCGTTGTGGTGGATGTCCAGTGTGATTATAACAAAGAAACCCTGGGCAACGTGAGGAGCGGGGAGGCGGATATCACCGCCTTCGAAGACAGTATAAGAATCATCGGCGAAAGGATTAAGCCGGAATGCATGATTCTGATTGAGACAACGGTTCCACCGGGAACGACCGAATATATAGCGTACCCAATAGTAAAGAAGGCCTTTGAGAAACGCGGCATGGCTGACCGGGAGCCTCTCTTGGCCCATTCCTTTGAAAGGGTTATGCCGGGACGCCAGTATGTTTCTTCAATCCGCGATTTCTGGCGCGTCGCGAGCGGCATCAATGAAGATTCACGGAGGCGCGTCATAGCTTTCCTCTCTGATATTATTAACGTGGGAAAATACCCTCTTACGATTCTGGACCGCCCCATCGAAAGCGAAACCTGCAAGATCGTGGAGAATTCTTATCGGGCCACCTTGCTTGCTTATCTCCATGAATGGAGTCTTTTTGCAGAGCGCAACGGGGTTGATTTGATCAAAGTATTGGAAGCCATCAGGGTCCGCCCGACGCATTCCAACATAATTTTCCCCGGCCCCGGCATCGGAGGCTATTGTCTTCCGAAGGACGGCGGGCTAGGGGTCTGGGCTTATCATACCTTGATGGGGTTTGAAGACGACATCTTTAAAATTACGCCCATGGCTATCGATATAAATGATACCCGCCCCCTTCACGCAGTGCAACTGGTGCGTGACGCGTTGCGGAATATGGGAAAGATTGTAGCCGCTTGCAGAATTGCCGTTCTCGGGGTGTCTTACCGGGAAGATGTGGGCGATACCCGCTACAGCGGCTCGGAGATCCTGGTTCGCAAGCTGACAGAGATGGGGGCCGATGTCGTCGTACATGATCCCTATGTGAAGCACTGGTGGGAATTTGAAAAGCAGGAAAGCTATCCGGCGCCGGGCCATTCAAGGGCGCGGTTCTTCCGAAATCAGGAAAAGCTCGCTGAACTTCGCGTCAACAAGGATATTTCGGAGACGCTGGGAAGGGCTGATGCCGTTGTGCTCGCAGTGCGTCATGAGATGTACCTGCAACTGACACCGGAGAGTGTCGTAGAGATGACGGGACGGCCTGTTGCTGTTATCGACTGCTTTGGCATATTGGATGATACAAAGATCAGACGCTTCTTCGAACTTGGCTGTGAAGTGAAGGGATTGGGCCGCGGCCACGTGAAGAGGATAAAGGATGAGGTACGAAAAGCACAATCATGAACAAAGAAAAAGGGGTTGTCATACCGGCAAACCCCTTGATTTATTTTGGTAGCGGGGGATGGATTTGAACCATCGACCTTTGGGTTATGAGCCCAACGAGCTACCAGACTGCTCCACCCCGCGTCATCTCAATTCTCCACAAATGAGTGTGACTTTGTAAACTAACACCTGTACTTTGTCAAGGTATTTTTCGTGTTTCTCCTCGCTTACACGGGAGTTCTATCGAAAAGACAGATCCTTTACCCTCCTCGCTTTTCACGGAGATAATCCCGCCGGCTCTTCTTACAATCTCATGAGAAATATAGAGACCCAATCCCGTCCCCTTACCGACTGCCTTAGTCGTGAAAAAGGGCTTGAATATGTTTTTCATCTGATCGTCAGCGATCCCCTTCCCAGTATCCCTGCATTCAATCAAGACACTGTCCGTCTCCTTCTTATACTCTGTCACCAAGGTGATCTTCCCATACCCGGTGCCCATCGCCTCAATAGCCTTCTTAATCACATTCATAAACACCTGACCCAGATTGGCAAAATTACCTTCCACGACGGGCAAGTCATTGTCGTATTTTTTCTCAATTTCAATCTGCAGATGTTTATGTAGATTATATAGAACCCGCAGGGCATCATCGATTGCAACATTTATGTTAACAGGTTCAACGTAGACCTGGGTCTGGCGTGAAAGATCCAGAAGGCTCCGCACAATATCGCCGGCCCTCTTCAACTCTTTTATTGAAAATGCGAGATCGTTTATAACCTCATCCCTGTTCCCGTCCTTGATCTCCCATTCACCAACTGACTCAACACTGGTCTGAATAAGACTTGATGCACTTGCCAGCGGATTGTTCAGCTCATGTGCCGTGCCCGCAACCAATTGCCCGATGGCGGCAAGACTCTCCGATTGAATCAACTGCTTCTGCGTCCTCTCCATCTCCTCCATGGCCTTACGCAGAGCAGCGGTTCTCTCTTCCACCTTTTTCTCCAGATCGCGGTTTAGCTTTTCGATCTCCTCGTATGATTTGGCATTTTCCAGGCTGGTAACGCTCTGGTTCGCAATGGTTGTCAAGAGTTCCAGATCCTCATGAACAAAAAGTTCCCCCGATTTTTTCTGCCCGAGGGCGATCATGCCAATCAGCTTAGAATTAGAAATCATAGGAACTATCAGGGATGCTCCCAGTGAATCGAAGACGGAGAATATCTGACCCTCTTCATCCGGGTCAGACGCCTCTTTTTCAACAATGTATTTGTTTAAGGGCTTTCTTGTCTTTTCAAAAAAGGCAACGATTGGATGCATCTCATCAAAAAGATCTTTATCCGTCTCTTTGGACAATTCTGCGTCATCGGAAAAAAACTGAAAATATCCTTTATTGTCAACATAGACGATAAGGCATACATGTGTAACCTGTAAGGCTGCGGAAACTGACTGGAGTATCAAATCCTTTATCTGCTCAAATTTCAACAGGGCGGCCATTGCCCCGCTTATCTCTCTCAGAAGCTTTTGGTAATTGTACTTGCCCCGGAAAAATAGATTATCAATCCATCCCTGCACCTTCACTCGCAGCGGGTTGAATAGAAGTACGATCAGCGCTGCCAAGACCAGTGGCAAGATCAGCGAGCTGTCATCGTCGGATAACATGAACGATGCATGAAAGAGATAAATGACGGCTATATAAAAACTGTCAGGATACCTGTCAGAATGAAATAGATTGTCCCCCTTCTTATGAGGACACCCATATCCAGAAGATCATACTTCAGTACCCCGAAAGCCAGAAAGACGGCGGGGACACAGCTCGCACTCCCCATGGGGTATATCTTAAGGCCACATATTGTAAGTATGTTCGATGCAATGAACAATGCGCCGATCCCCATGCCGCCCAATATATACTTTATCCGGTTTTTCTCTTGATTATCCTTAGCCTTCCGCATGCTGAAAAACAGTATCGCAAGGCAGTAAAGCACAATCATGCCGGCGATCAACGAAAACACATAATACACCGGCCCGGCTTTGGCGATGACTCCAAAATTATAATGCTGAAATCCGCTTATAAAAAGATCTGAAGGGACAAAAGAGACAAAAATGAAGCTGACCACAAAGGTGGCGTACACAAGCCATCTCCGGCCGGAAATATGAAGGAACGAATGAATGAATTTGATATAGACGGGCAAGGCAAGGACAAAGAAAAAATGGAGTGTCCTGTCTATAGTAAGGGCGAGGGTCTTATCCGGAATGGTTGAAACCAGTACCATGTCGGCATTAACCAATGCACCTGTAAGACAGATACCGGCAAATAACGTATTTGTGGGATTCTTCCCGCCCCTCAGAATGGAAATCAAGGTGAGAGATATGAGAACAAGAAAGCCGAGAATCGGGGGAATCGCATAGGCACCTGACGTTTGCAGGTAGTCCGTAAGCATTTGCCTACTCCCTGTATTTACAATTTTCCCGCCTACTTCGCCTCAGTCAAATAGCCCATCATTCTATAGATCAATTTCGCAGTAAGGAAATCGGGGGCAACCATGCCGGGAATAGGTGAAAGCTCAACGACATCAAAGCCCCGTACCCGGCAACGGTTTGACACCTCTCTTACGAGACGTAAGACGTCTTTCCAGTAAATGCCCCCTGGCTCAGGAGTGCCGGTTGAAGGCATGACAGAAGGATCGAGAACATCTATATCAATAGTGATGTAGATGTCACCGCTTAGGTTTTCACAGATTTTTTCCCACCAGTTATGTTCTTCAAGTATAAAATCCGCAGAAAAAGTCTTTATTTTGCCTTCCTTCATAAAGGCGGCTTCTTCTGCACTCATGCTTCTGATACCAGCCTGGACGAGCTGGCAGATTTCAGATATACGGCGGCCGACAGATGCATGGCTGTAAGGACTGCATTGATAATAATTCCTGAGGTCCGCGTGTGCATCAAGTTGAAGGACAGATATACCGGGGTACTTTTCGTTGAACGCCTGAACGGCGCCAAATGAAATGCTATGCTCCCCCCCCAGCAAGACCGGAACCTTGTTGGAAGAGAGAATATCAGCGATCGCATGCCTTACGGCATGCACCATCTCACCTGGGCCGCGCGCATCAGACTCCAGGGGTGGCAGGGTATAAATACCGGCCAGATAAGTTTCCTTGCAAAGCTCCTCATCGTAAAGCTCCATCTGGCTGGAAGCCTCCAGGATGGCATGAGGCCCTCTCCGTGACCCGGACTGATACGTTGACGTCAGGTCATAAGGAATGGGTAAAACTATGAATGTTGACTCTTCGAAAGATGGAAATGCAGGATCAACTCCGCCGAAATTCATCATAACTCCTTTGAAAAATAGGTTTTATGCTTAGCATACATGGCGCAGCACGTCCAGTTTTCCTCGCCTGCCTCCGGAAACGCATCACGCGGATTTCTCCCCTTTAGATGAAAAGACAGACTTGTAATACGATAATGTGAAGCGGCCATCCTCATAGCAGAGATAAGAATAGTGTCTGATCCAGTCACCAAGAGTCACAAAAGTTTTTCTTCGTCCTCCGATCTCATATTCCTTCAAAAGCGGGATATGGCAGTGACCCATGATTACGGCATCAATACCTTCATGAAACTTATTTAGGGCGAATGCCTCCATCTTATTTGCAATAATAGTTTCAGACTCAATTGTAAGTTCCTTACTCACAGCGGAGCTTGCGCGGGCAATTTTCCACAGGACAGATGGAGGGATGCTCCTCTGCATCCTGTAAAATACACCGCTCCTCAGGAGCTTCCTCAGAAGAATATACTTCTTATTTGTCCTGTCTATGGTATCCCCGTGAGATATGAGTACGTTCCTGCCATCCAAATCGATATTAGCCCATTCGGTAAAAACTGTTATGCCATGCGTTTTCGTAAAATAATCTCCGAGGAAGAAATCGTGGTTCCCCTCGAAGAGGTGAATGCGCATTCCCCTCTTCTTAAGATCAGCAAGCTTTTCAATAACAGTGTTAAACTCCGGATAGATGTGACTATCCCGGCAGAACCAGAAATCGAATAGATCCCCCAGGATAAAGAGATCGTCGATATGATCCCCTGGGAAATCCAAGAACTTCATGATTTGATGATAGCTGTCATCAACCTGATTTTTTAAATGGGCGTCAGACAGGAATACCGCTTTCGTCATCCCCCTACCCTCTTCTCACGTCAATAAGAAATGACCATTTCTCACGTCAATAAGAAATGACCATACTTTTTCCGTTTCAATTAACATAAATATGGAGGTATCAAAAGCCTAATTTTTTGATCCCGTCGTATTTCAAACCTTAAAACAATCGATTGTGAGTCGTCAAAAAAAGTTGTAGATGGAGGGTGAACGATCATATAGGATATTAGCCGCGTATATAAATATTAAGGCATAGACATTCAAGAGGTTTACTATTGACGGGAACGCTTGTAAATACGGGAGCCATCATTGCCGGAAGCGTAATTGGGATTTCTGCAGGCCGGTTCCTTTCGGAAAGGATCAAGACGATACTCGTGCAGGCCCTGGGCCTTTCCGTCGTATTCATAGGTTTCAAAATGGCTCTTTCCGGTAAAGAGCCGATCGTCATTATCGGATGCGTTTTGTTAGGCGCAATTACCGGGGAGTTGATAAGAATCGAGCAGGGTGTTGAGTACCTGGGGAGATGGCTTAAGGCGCGCACCCGCTCCGACTCTTCAACATTTGTGCAGGGCTTTGTTTCAGCCTCAATTCTTTACCTTACCGGTGCCATGATGATCGTCGGCTCTATCCAGGACGGCTCTTTCGGAGACGCCAGTATACTCTATGTCAAGTCGTTGCTTGACGGGGTAGCCTCAATTGCTCTTGCGTCCACCCTCGGTATCGGTGTGGCTTTTTCTGCGTTATCCGTTCTTATCGTCCAGGGCTCCATCACCCTTTTGTCTTCAAAGCTTTTATTTATGCAAAACCCCGCCGTTATCGAAGCCGTCACTGCTTCCGGCGGTATCCTCATCATAGGCATCGGAACCAACATCCTCGAACTTACCAAAATCAGGATAGGAAATTTTATCCCCGCCCTCTTTTATGCTATTCTCTGGACGGTATTCACTTGAGTGGTAAAAGAGTTAATCATTTCTGCTCAGGCAACGCTCTCCCCAGCGCATGGGCACTATGACTGCAAGAATGCAAAGAAGGAGAACCAGCGAAAAAGAAACAACGAGCCATATCCACTGAAGAACAGATAGACTAACCCCGCGAAAGCCTGCCATAAAGACCGTATAGACGGGCCCTGCTTCCAGAACAATAACAGTCGCAATAAAACCCGCGCAGATAATCATGAAGAGGAGACCGCCGAAGCTTGTTACAGACTGTGCCGGGTTTTCAGACTGAAAGTCCGGATAGGCCGCGCCAAAACCAACCCCCATAGAGACTATCCCTGGAACCATAAAGAAGACCGTCGTGACCGACAGGACCATCATGAACGGCGTTACATGAAGGAGAATATTGGAGACAATGATGAGAATCTCCGTAAGGAGAAGAAGGGGCACGTAGTACACGCAAAATTTTATCCAGAGAAGCGTTCGTATCTTGACAGGTGATGATCGTACAATCCAGAATGCTTCCCCCTCTATACTCACTGCAGGATAAACGAATCGAGCTGCCACGGCAGTAAGGACAAATGTTGCAAGTCCCATGTTTAAGAAGGAAAAGATATTCTGAAGGTACACGGTCTTTATGGGAGACTTGTCGAGGGGCAGAACGGAAAAGTTGTACAGATAGATGACAATCAAGGCAATGATAAGAAATATCTGTGGCCACTGGGTCTGATCCCTGAAAAAAGTCTTGATTTCCTTCACGGTGAAGGCTCTCACAGCGCCTGATAGATGATTCAAGATATATGTCCGTTCCCGGCTCCTTCCGCCGCGAAATGGAAACAGGCGCCCTGCTGTAGTCTGCGCCTTCGAGTAGCCGGTGAAATACGTCGCCCCTGAAATCCAGGTTATTACAAAGATCATGGCAACGGTAAAACTCCAGGTAAGGACCAGGTCGAAAACCGCACTGCCCGCCTGTCCTTGAAGGGCCGCCTGTATGCTGTCAAAGATCCACGTCGTCGGAAGAAGAGGTGAGCCCGGCGTTTCAAGAGATTTGAAGTAGAGAATGAGAGAGGCAAAGGTATCAGGATTGACAAGCCTCTCGGGCCTCATCATGCGAAATGCTATAAGCAGAATCAAAAACAGTGCAAAGCCGAGGAAAATGAAAAATGACCTGAGGCGGCCNNGTACTCTCAAACCAGCGCGCAAGAAATATCTTCGCCGCGGACACAGGCATGGAATGGACGAGAATAAGGTCTTTGCTGAGATACAGCTTTGTGAGAGAAGTTATTATACTGCTGAAAATGAGCAGTGAAAACAACGTCACAAGCACCATGGACATGAGCTTGCGGGCTAGGACGTCTCCGAAACCTTCAACACCCTGGAAATAGACCAGAACACGATAGAAGATGGCAAAGATCCCCGCCCAGAATAACAGACCAACCGTACCGAAGAGGAACCCCTTTAATCTGTAGTTCTTCGCATCTCTTGAGTAACTTCCATTTCTAAACGACCAAAAGCGCGGCCTTAGAAGGGCAAGAATCTCTTTCATTGAATCTCCTGCTCTTCTGTCAGATTCAAAAACACTTCTTCCAGGTCCGCCTCTTCTATCCCCGCAATCCTCCTCAGGTCCCCCGTGGTACCGGTCGCGATAAGGAAGCCTCTGTGAATGACACCAATACGGTCGCAAATGTCTTCCGCCACCGCCAAGGTATGGGTCGACATGAAGATTGTCATCCCCTCACGAGCCAGTTCCCGGAACATATTCTTAACCATTTTTATCGCCGCAGGATCGAGACCTACCATCGGCTCATCGACAATAATCACGGTAGGATTATGAAGAAGGGCTGAAGAAATAATGAGGCGCTGTTTCATACCGTGAGAATAAGATTCTATGAGTTCGTCCGCCCAGTTAAGAATGCCAAACTTTTTTAATAGAGCCTGGGCATTCTCCAAGAATGCCCGTTCATCGACACCATAAAGATCTGCCGAAAACCTCATAAATTCCATGCCTGTCAGCTTTTCATAGATAAAGGGCCTATCAGGTATGAACCCTATCCTTCGCTTGACGCTCTCCGGATCATCGGCCATATTTATACCGTCGATAACCACCATACCCTCGGTTGGTGCGAGCACGCCACCCATAATACGTATAGTCGTTGTTTTGCCAGCGCCATTAGGACCTATGAAGCCATATATTTCACCTTTCGATACGGAAAGATTGAGATTGTTTACAGCCAGAGTATTCCCATAGCGTTTGGTAAGATTCTTTAATTTTATCATTTTAACATATCATTGACTTAAGGAATTCGTGTTGAAAAATCCCCCTGCCCCCCTTTTCTAAAGGGGGTAGGCATGAAGGATTATTAATTCTATCATCGTGACGTATCTAGGACCTTCAGCCGCACCTTCCCAATAACACCGATCAGATCGATCTGCTGATCCGCCTCCCCTCGAGCGAATCGAATGTGTGTAACATCCGCCGGCATTTGGTCCATGACGGCATCCGCAGTAACCCATGTTCCGATAAAAAGTACATTCCACGCATGATAATAAAATCTTCCCCTCTGATAGACGAGTCCTACTTCCACCTGTGCCGGAATGTCCGCAGCCCGGGCCAGTGCAGCAAGCAGGACTGCGTGTTCATTGCAATCGCCAACGAGATTGTTCAGTGTCTCAAGGGCATTGGGAACGGAGAGTACAGGCCTTTTCTCCACGTTCTTATAAACCCACGCTACAAGCTTTGAAGCCTTCACAGAGACGGGATCATCAGGAGAGATAATTTCCTGCACCTTGCTTACGATCTTCTGATCGTCAGATTGAATAAATGGACTGGGCTTTAGAAAGTCTTCATTCCCCGCAATATTTGCGACCCGGAAGGGGCGCGTCGGAATCGTTTCTTTCTGAACCACCAGTGTATCCTTTCTTAACGTTTGTCTGCCTCCATTTAATTTGAGGTTATTCTTCTCTATATTGGTTATCTTGACCTTCAGCATCGCCAGCGCAGCTGCATCGTCAATGACCACATTTGAAGGGACAGAAGCAATCTGTGTCAGGTCAGCACTGGCAGCGAGAGTGAATCCATCTAACGCCTGACTTTTTGTAACCTGCTCCAGGGTAATCCCCAGAATACCCTGTTCTTTTAAGATATCACCGGCCTCTCCGATCCATGCGAGCTGGCTCGCTCCCATAAAATCAACAGATATTTTCCTGGCTTTTCTGCTTCGACCCATAATCGTGATGACATCATCGCCCAGTACGGTCAGCTTTACAGGTCTCTGACCCATCGTTGCCGGATCAAAGACATTAACACTTCTGGTCTCTCCCTCTTTCATTTCCGCAATGTTGGCAGACTCAAGAATGCCGTTAGCCAGATGGGGCGCGTCTTTGAGATTAATCACCGTCTTCTTCTCGGAGCCGGGCATTTCTATATAAAGTGTAACCTGTTTGCCGTTTACAACCCCATGTGCCTGGAAACGAAAGAGGCTTGAACGGAGGTCAAAATCAAAAGAAGACATGGTCATATCGGGATTCAGATTTCCGTCCGTCTTAATCGTCATCCCCTGGACTACGCCCATCGTATTGATCTGCAAGAAAACAGATTCCGAAAGATGATGCCCTTTCTCGGTTTTTGAAAAACGCCTGTGGCTATACCCTATTTTTTGCCCGTTCTGAGAAATATTCATCCACGATTCTTTTTCCTGCAGCTCTTGGACCCCGGAAAGATAAGGCGCTTTGCCGTCTCTTGACGGAAATAATTGGTATCGCCCCCAATTAAGAACATCAAGACGAACGGCAAGCAGCAAGAAAAACAGTATTACGAATCCAATACCGATAATCCAATGCCGTTTTACTCTGAAGACAGCCATATTCCGTCCCGAAGGCCTTGCAAGAAAGCCCCTGAAATACCCTGCGCAACATCCTTCATCACATCAAAATCCGCTTCGGTATGTATCAATTTTCCGGTTTGACTGTCGAAAGATGCGTCAGCGCCTCACGGCCATTGCAAAGCCATCTGTTTCCAATTCGATCTTTCATTTTTTCAGACGCTTTCAATCCCGATCATGCCCGATAATTTTGAAGCACATTGACATTGGGAAGTTGACGGTCACGATCCAATTTTTTGGAGTATAATTAACTGGCCTTGAGATGTCAATTAAACTCACAAGAAGGTCCGGGTTATCTCACGAAAATCGATCTTGTCATGGATTTTAATTTCTGATAGCCTTCGTTCCGTATATTATATTGTTCAACCTGGTAGAGGCTACATCGGCGGCACTGTGAGGGGTTCCATGGCGCATGAAATTTTGTGCAAAGCTCGGCTATGCACGCGTCATGTGAATTGCACTTTTTACTTCACCGTCCTATGCACACACAATTTCTCACTTTTTGCGAGGTCATCAGCATCTAATGAAAGAAAGTCAATCAATGAAGCGGGCAAAAGAGGTCCTGAGGATAGAAGCAGAGAGTATTTTGGGTCTTATCGATAAAGTAAACACCAACTTTGATAAAGCAGTTAGAATTATTTACAGATCCAAAGGCAGGGTTATCGTAACCGGTATAGGCAAATCAGGATTGATCGGCAAAAAAATTGTCGCCACCCTTACAAGTACCGGCACGCCTGCCATCTTCCTCCACCCTGTAGAAGGCATGCACGGAGATTTGGGCATTGTCACAAAGGATGACGTCATGCTGGCCATTTCAAACAGTGGAGAAACCTATGAGCTCAATATGATCATAGGAAGTGTCAGAAAGATCGGTGCGCACCTCATTTCCTTCACCGGTAACCTCTCCTCAACGCTTGCAAAAGCCAGTCATGTCGTCATCGATGTCGGTGTGGAAAGAGAGGCCTGTCCTTTCGGCCTGGCCCCGACTTCAAGCACCACGGCGTGTTTAGCCATGGGAGACGCTCTGGCGGCTGTTCTTATAGAGAAAAGAAAATTCAATGAGAATGATTTTCATAGATTCCATCCCGCGGGAAATCTGGGACAGCGCCTGAGGGCCAAGGTAAGAGATGTAATGATAACGGGCGCACAGATTCCCAAAGTTCGTTCCGGAACGTCAGTCGTGAAGGCAATTGAAGAAATAGACAGAGGCAACAGGGGATTCGTTCTCATCACGGGCAGGGAAAATTCTTTGCAGGGAATTTTGACAGACGGTGATCTGCGACGTCTAGTACGGCGGGGCACGGATTTTAGAAACAAGACTATCGATGATGTAATGACTTTATCACCGAAGACGATCGAGGAAAATGCATCTCTTGCCCGCACCATAGAATATATGCAAAAGGAAGAAATTACCACCCTCGCTGTTGTAAACGGGAAGAACCGCCTTACGGGATACATTCATCTTCACGACATCCTGGGCAGAGGGGGAACTTTGAAGATCTCCGTAACTTAAACAAAGGGGAGCGCCAAGTAAGGCATACAATCATGCGAAAAACTGCGGCATATCGATGTTTGAGATGTCTCTTGAATTCTAAATGATCAAGGGCGACAAAAGATAACTTATAGATGACTCATATCAGATCATAGTCACGAACTTTCCATCTTCCAAGTTTTTCGAATGCGTCCTTAGCCGCCTTTAAGAGTAATTTGCTGGCAACAGGCTTGACAAAAAAATCATCAAACCCCGCGGCACGGCACTCCAAAAGGCCATAAAAAGTGCTGTATCCGGTAAACGCGTAGACTATGCAGATTTTATCCTTCTCCCGAATCTTCCAGCAGAGATCTATACCGTTCATACCGGGCAGCCTGAGGTCTAAGAACATTACCATGATAGTCTCTGTTTTAAGAATCTTCAGCGCTTCTTCCGCATTTTTGGCGGTTCGCACCTCATAGCCGGCCATGCTAAGAGTCTCCTTTAGCATAGCGAGAAATGACACTTCATCATCTACAACCAGAATCTTCTTATCGCCCGCAGCGACCATGATGAACACCTCTTAAACTCTCAGTACGGAGTTTTGAGAATATCTGTCGGAATTACAAAGCGAAATAAGAAAGGCGCCCTGGGCAGACAAGTCTTGCCGTATCTGACAGAACTTTACAGACAGCCCGGACATAAAATCTACTTAATCAGAGCCAGAAGATGCTTAACTGACAGCGACCTGATCCTAAGGCGGACCTTGCAGGAAGAATGAATCCGTATAGTCACTGAAGGAGCCGGATTGTGCGATTCGTTCGCAACCGGTCAGAATCTGGTTATGAATAAAGATTAACCCAATATGGTTAACCATTTGATATCATTGGTAGGCGGTACTGGATTTGAACCAGTGACTTCTACCGTGTGAAGGTAGCACTCTCCCCCTGAGTTAACCGCCCATTAAGTGTTTCCTATATCCTAAAGAACGGTCATTTTCAAGAGAAAAAGCCACAAGAAAATGTACGATTTCTTCTGTTCCGGATTGTGCAGGTCCTGTCATCCGAGCGTTTTAGATTTTATTTCTCTCGCCATTCATTTTTGGTTATAATAGCGGCAGGACTGGCGCATAACATTTAACAAATGACAAGTGCTGATTTATGGCAATGAAGAAAAAAATGATTCGCTATATTTCATTATTCATAATTTTTCTTGTGGCATTTCTTGCGTACTCCCTGTTGAAAGTAAGGTCTACCCCCTCTGTCTCAGTCAAGAAGCGGGATACAACTCTTATCGGCGATACCCGCAAGCTGCACAGGCATGTAAAACAATTAACCGTGGAAATCGGTTCAAGAAGCATATATGAATCTGACAAAATAGAAGCGACAAGAGAGTATATTGTCTCCTGCCTCAAAGCCTTCGGCTATGTCCCCAGCCTTCAAACGTACACCTACAGTGGAAGAAAATACAGCAACGTCATCGCTTCAAGAAGGGGAGCAAAACTTCCCGATGAAACCGTTATTATCGGCGCTCATTATGATACCGTGTATGGAACACCCGGCGCTGATGACAATGCCAGCGCCGTTGCCACCCTTCTCGAAATTGCCCGGGCTTTGAAAGGCTTCTCTTCTGACAGGACGCTGAAGTTGATTTTCTTCGTAATTGAAGAACCTCCTGTATTCAGATCCGAACAAATGGGAAGTTATGTCTACGCAAAGGAGGCTAAAGCGAGGAATGAAAACATAAAGTCTATGATTTCCCTTGAAATGCTGGGATATTATACCAATGAAAAGGACGGCCAGACGTTCCCCTTTCCCATGATGAGCCTTATTTATCCATCTACACCTAATTTTATTGCCGTAGTCGGCAATCTAAATTCGAGAAGCCTCGTTGGGAAGGTCAAGAATTCCCTGAGGGCAAGTTCCCGCATCCCCGTCGAAACCTTGTCTGCGTTCAGTTTTGTTCCCGGTGTAGATTTTTCCGACCACCGATCCTTCTGGAAAATGGGGTATCCTGCCATCATGATAACAGATACCGCCTTTTACAGAAATCCGAATTACCACACAGAAACGGATACCATTGATACGCTGGACTTTGACAAGATGTCTGATCTGCTAAGAGGCCTGATACAGGCGGCCAAAGACCTTACAGATTCTTCACTGCCGTAGTGCAAAAAAATCCCCCCATCACTCTTTTTGAAAAGGGCTCAGGGAGGATTTAGTTTTCAGTAGTCATAATCTCCCATGTCGGGCGGCATTCCTCCCGGCATAGGCGACGCCGTCTTCTTCTTGGGTTTCTCAGCAACCATGGCTTCCGTGGTCAGGAGCAGGGAAGCTACGGAAGCGGCGTTCTGAAGGGCGAAACGCGATACCTTCGTGGGATCAATAATTCCTGCCTTTGTCATATTCGTATACTTGCCACTATCGGCATCGAATCCAAAATCATCCTTGCCCGCCTTAACCTTCTCCGCAACAACGGAACCTTCATACCCCGCATTTATGGCAATCTGCCTCGTTGGTTCTTCGATAGCCCGTTTAACGATATTCACCCCATACTTTTCATCGTCAGCGACCTTGGCCTTCGCCAGGGCAGGCAAGCTCCGCAGATATGCGACTCCACCGCCCGGTACGATGCCTTCCTCAACAGCGGCACGTGTTGCATTCAATGCATCCTCGACGCGCGCCTTTTTTTCTTTCATCTCAAATTCAGTTGCCGCACCGACCTTGATAACCGCAACGCCGCCGACTAATTTCGCCAGACGTTCCTGCAATTTTTCCTTGTCGTAAGTCGACGTGGTTTCCTCAATCTGAACCCGAATCTGCTTCACCCTTCCTTCGATGTCGGATTTCTTCCCGCCTCCGTCGATGATGGTCGTGTTATCCTTGTTTATGTTCAGGCGTTTGCATGTTCCCATATCTTTTAAACCAATATTTTCCAATTTGACGCCGAGGTCTTCTGAAATGACCTTCCCCCCTGTCAAAATGGCTATGTCATCCATCATGGCTTTTCTTCTGTCGCCAAAACCGGGGGCCTTCACCGCCACACATTTCAGGGTACCGCGGATCTTGTTGACGACGAGCGTTGCCAGGGCCTCACCTTCTACATCCTCCGCAATAATTACGAGGGGCTTGCCCATCTTTGCAATCTGCTCCAATATGGGCAGCATATCCTTCATGTTGCTTATTTTTTTCTCGACAAGCAGAATATATGGACCTTCCAGGTTAACTTCCATTTTTCCCAGGTCCGTCACAAAATAGGGCGAAATGTAGCCCCGATCAAACTGCATCCCTTCAACAATTTCCAGGGTCGTCTCAATAGACTTCGCTTCCTCTACCGTAATGACGCCTTCCTTTCCTACCTTCTCCATTGACTCGGAAATGATCTCGCCGATGGTCGCGTCGTTATTGGCGGAGATTGTGCCAACCTGGGTAATCTCTTTCTTGTCCTTTATCGGCTTGGACATCTTCTTCAATTCGTTCACGACAATCTGTACCCCTTTATCGATGCCCTTCTTGAGGGCCATGGGATTCATTCCGGCGGCTACGAGTTTGGATCCTTCACGGTATATAGCCTCCGCCAGAATGGTCGCCGTCGTGGTGCCGTCTCCCGCCACATCTGAGGTCTTGGATGCCACCTCTTTCACCATTTGTGCACCCATATTCTCAAATTTATCCTCCAGTTCGATCTCCTTTGCCACAGTTACTCCGTCTTTGGTAATTGTCGGGGCACCCCAGGATTTTGCGAGGACAACGTTGCGGCCCTTCGGCCCAAGCGTCACTTTTACAGCGCCGGCCAGGATTGCCACGCCTTTCATAATCCTTTCGCGGGCAGCCGCGTCATATTTGATCTCTTTCGCCGCCATACTTATACCCTCCTTTCATCAACCAATAATGCAAAATATGTCATCTTCTTTCATAATGATCTGATCTACGCCGTCTATCTTGATCTCCGTTCCGGCATACTTCCCGAATAAAATACGATTCCCTTCCTTCACCTCCATGGCGATGCGGTTGCCGTCGCGATCCCGTCTTCCGGGGCCCGCAGCGATCACCTTTCCTTCCTGCGGTTTTTCTTTAGCCGTATCGGGGATGATAATGCCCCCGGACGTCTTCTCCTCCGCTTTGATGTGGGAAACCAGCACATAATCATTCAATGGTTTGAATTTCATTATTTCTTAACCTCCTCGCTGATAATGATAAGTGTCATAATTGATGAACTCGTAAAAAGTCAAAAACCATGTCACTCCCGCGGAGGCGGGAGTCCAGAACTATATAATATTACCGGATTCCCGCTTTCGCGGGAATGACAAATAGAGACGAAACCTGACTTTTTAGGAGGGTGTTATAATTAATAGTCACTAAATTCATATTGTCAAGTCATCGACAAGATTTCGTGACTATTTTTCATATTTTTCCTCCGGAAAAATAAGGAGCCGATCACCCGGCTTCACCTGTTTCTTAGACCCCAGATTGTTCCAGATGAGCAGCGCCGGTAGAGGCACGTCAAAATCGGAGGCTATCGAAGAAAGATTCTCCCCCTTCTTGACGACATAGACATGTTCTTTGCGCTCTGCCAGCCATTTCTTCACGAGACCTTCATACCTTGCCTGAAATCCCGGAGCGGCGCCCCTGGGAACCATGATGTCATATTTCCCTTTGGCCAGATAATGCCCCCTGATTTCAGGGTTTAGATCCTTTATCACCTTGAAGTACGTCCTGGCGGCCTCGGCAACTATATAGACAGGCGTTTCCTGATCACACACAAGTTCAACGCGGTCAAATTGCAGCGGTGGATAGATATCTTCCTTTGACAACTTGAATCCATATCTTTCGGGGTTGGATAGAATCTCCTTTGCAGAAATCGCCCGAAAAATATATTGCTGCGTCTCCATGGGAAGATAGAGATAATAGTAATTGTTCGTATTCTGCAGGAGCATTTCCGTTTTCAGGCCTTCTTCTCCCATATTATAGGCAGCCGCCGCGAGTGTCCATGAACTGAATTTCTCGTGAAGTTTTTTTAGATAATTAATGGCTGCCCTGGTGGAGGAAAAAAAATTTCTCCGCTCATCGACCTCTGAGTCAATCTTAAGACCGTACTTTTTCCCCGTCCCCTCCATAAACTGCCANNGGCATATTATTCTGTTTCAGCATCTCTTCGATATAGGGCATGTATCGTCCGGAGCGTTTCATCCAGAGTATGACCTGGGGACGATTCCAGAGAGCAACCAAAAACTCCTTCTCCAGTCGCTCCCGGACTTCCGGATTATCAAGCGGAACAGGCTCTCCGCAAAAATCCAGCGGCCCCGTCGTATTGATCAACTTTATCATCGAAGATGAAGAAGGCGGTTCAAGCGTATAAGGAAGATCGCACCAGGCAGATGTGCCTGTGAGCATCGTCATACAAAAAGCAAATAGAAAAAGCCATGAGCGTCTTTTAAAAAAGTTTGCATTTTCATAACCTAAAGACATGTTCCTCTCCTTGTCATTTCTTTGGATTAATAATCAGTGTATATTATCATATATACCCCCAGTCAAGAAAAGTTCGTTTGTGCATCTGATGAACATGGTATGCGATTCTGCGATAAAGGGGTTTACAAACAGGTGTCATTCCTTTAATGTAAAACAAGACAAATCGTAGACATCTCTTGCGCCCCTGCGTTTGTGATGCTTTGGAGTCACATCCCCTAAGACGATTTGCGGAATATTACTATCCCAGCAGTTAAGAAATATGGCCGTTAAACCGAAAGATGCCGCAACGGTGATTATCCTCCGTCAATCACCGAGAGACCCGGGAGACTTTGAGGTCCTCATGGTCTTGAGACACATGGACAGCAAATTCGTGCCCGGCTCCTATGTATTTCCCGGAGGCTGTCTGGATCAGGGAGATTATTCACCGGACATGGAGAGCCTCTGCACAGGCATGGATGCGAAGAAGGCGCAGGCCATCCTTCACGATATGTCGTCACCTGAAAAGGCCTTGGGTGCATCGGTGGCGGGCATTCGGGAGACATTTGAAGAAGTCGGCCTGCTCATGGCCTATCACGGTGACAAGACTTTGATGTCTTTCGATTCGGAAGACGTCCGGAACCGATTCCGCTCTTATCGCAAAAAATTACAGACGGGAGAAATCACTCTGAAAACCGTCCTCCTGACTGAGGGACTGACGCTCGCCGCAGATCGTCTTCACTATTTTTCCCACTGGATCACCCCCGAATTCTTGCCGCACCGTTATGACGTCAGGTTCTTTATTGCCGAGGCGCCGGCAAACCAGGAAGCCCTCCACGACGGCATTGAATTAACGAGACACGTCTGGATTACCCCGAAGAAAATCCTCGAGGGCTTTCGCCGGAAAGAATTTGATATGGTAGTTCCCACTCTGGTGACAATTGAGGAACTCTCCCACTACAAGACGATACAGAAAATTATCGCCTCCACGGAGAATAAGAAAGTCAATTCTATTCTCACCGTCATGATCGAGGAAGGCGGCGAGATTATCGAGTGCTCGCCCGACGGGCGCGTCTTCAAAAATATGCCGCCTTCCGTAGTGTAAAAGCTCAGGCAATTGATAAGAAGGAATGCGGGGTGACGTTATGAATGTCACCTCTTTCTATTTATGCGCAATAATTTGGAGAGAGAAATTAAGACCGTTCGCATAATGGTAGAGATGTTTTGCAAACATCACCATCATAGAGGCGAACTTTGCAAAGAGTGTATAAAGTTATCCGACTATGCCCAAAACAGGATAAGAAAATGTACTTTCAGGATCAATAAACCCGTTTGCGCTGAATGCACAGTTCACTGTTTCAAGCCGGACATGCGATCTCAAATAAGAGAGGTGATGCGATTTGCAGGGCCGATGATGACTTTCAAACATCCAGTGCTTGCGGCACATCATCTATTCCGCAAATACAGTACATAGGGTGCGTCAGCATTGGCCTGACGCGCAAAAATTTCTATTGAGTCATAATTCTTCCCAATTTACTTTGCATTCATAAATCTCATTTCTCACTTGAAGCGTCATTTCAACCATGAGACTTTGTAATAATTCTCTTTTGTGTCATTTCGACTGCAAGGAGAAATCTTGAGTGATGAACTCTATGCCTCCAGCTGTCATCTGCATACAGGGCGCAGCCGCTATTTGCAAAATACAGGACTGGCGCGGGATATCTATTATATATAACCCGTCCCCTTTCCGTTTTTGATAATACCGAGTGGTTACTGAATATTTATTGGAAGTGAGATTTGCAGCTGATGCATTTGTGTAGCAACTTTCATCCCGTTATGCTCAAGAGCGCGCAATGAAAAAATGAAATACGCCGGTTATTGGTGCCACCTACTATTAAATAACTTTGATAAGCCCGGATGTTGATGATTACGAAATGAAATCTTGTTGTCCGCGTAGTGAGGCTGATCACCATTTTACCGTGGAGCAATTAATTGCTAATAACAAGCAATTTTACCTCACTTTTCCTATCGGGAAGGCCTGACCGCTTATTGATATCGT
>PLLV01000145.1 GCA_003142295.1 Syntrophaceae bacterium | reverse complement strand
TGAAAGAGAGTGAAGAAAAATACCGTCAAATCATAGAAAATATGGATGAAGGATATATTGAAGTGGACCTGACGGGACGGCTTACATTCTTCAATGAAGCGGCCCAAAAGTTCCTCGGGTACAGCGCGGAAGAAACATTGGGAATGCACTACAAACAGTATGCCGATGAAGAGGCTGCGCGGAAGATTTACACTGCATATAACGAGGTCTACAGAACAGGTCTTCCCCTGGGGCAGTTTGAATGGGAAGTAACCAGAAAAGACGGCACCAGAAGAACTGTTGAGGGGTCTGCCGCTTTAATCAGGGATATTGAGGGGCAACCTATAGGATTCAGAGGACTATTTTGGGATATAACTGATCGTAAGCATCTGTATGAAGAGCGTCAGCGGACGCAGGAGCTCCTGCAGCGCGGGGAGAAGATGGAGGCTTTGGGCATCCTTGCCGGCGGCGTCGCCCACGATCTCAATAATGTTCTGGGCATAGTAGTTGGGTATTCGGAACTGCTCCTTATGGAGATAGATAAAACGAGTAAGACAGGATCGCGCGTCATGAATATTATGCAGGGTGCCGAGAGGGCTGCCGCTATTGTGCAGGATCTGCTGACCCTGGCAAGAAGGGGCATCCAGACCAGGAATGTTATCAATATCAACACCACAATCGATGATTATCAAAAATTGCCTGAGTTTGAGAAGTTACGCTCATTTCATCCAAATGTTCGGATAAAGATCAACCTTGAAGCGGAGCTGTTAAATATCAGTGGTTCTCCTGTTCACCTTGGCAAGACGTTATTAAACCTCGTTTCCAATGCAGTGGAAGCCATGCCGAACGGTGGTGTAGTGGAAATTACGACGAGCAATGTGTATCTGGACAATCCTATTAAGGGATATGATGATGTGAAGGAAGGGGACTACGTTGTGCTATCTGTGTCGGACAAGGGGGAAGGTATACCGTCCGCTGATCTGAAGCGTATCTTTGAGCCGTTCTATACAAAAAAAGTCATGGGCAGAAGCGGAACGGGACTGGGATTGGCCGTGGTTTGGGGTACGGTGAAAGATCATAACGGTTACATCAACGTTGAGAGCAAAGAAGGAAAAGGAACGACCTTCAACCTGTACTTTCCGATAACGAGGGAAGAGATATCCAACGATCAGATTCGCGTATCCTTATCTGAGTATATGGGGAATGGCGAGACCATACTGGTTGTGGATGACGTGGAAGGTCAGCGTGAAGTGGCTGCCCAAATGCTCACCAAGCTGAATTATACCGTATCAAATGTCTCCAGCGGGGAAGAGGCGGTGGCTTACCTGAAAGAACATAATGTTGATTTGATGGTTTTGGACATGATTATGGATCCCGGTATGGATGGACTGGACACCTACCGGAGCGTCTTAAAAATCCATTCGAGACAGAAGGCGATTATCGTGAGCGGTTTTTCGGAGACGGATCGCGTGCATGCCGCCCAGGCTCTCGGTGCGGGCGCCTATGTCAGAAAGCCCTATGTCATACAGAAACTCGGGCTTGCCGTGAGGAAAGAGTTGGATAGAAAATAGATGATGGCATATTCAACAGTACGAACCGTAATCAATGACTCTCAACGATACAGTCATGTGCTGATAAGTAGGTGCAGTCTACGATTCGAGCGGTTGGGCGATCTTAAAAAATCAGTGATTTGATTTTTTGTTCAGTCCTTCCTGAAGGCGCTAACTTGCCACTTTTTGTTTTTATGGTAGATTTCTCATGGAAGTCATGATAATGATAAATTCAGTCTAAAAGTAGTCCACACAAAGAGTTTAAAACCCTTTAACCATGTTTGAGGGTGCCATGGGCTGATTACTGAAACCCCGTTCTTCAGAAGAAAGCGGGGTTTTATTTTTTTGGCGGATCGTGAATGAGTATGAGGAGAATCAATCGTGGGTCACGAAAAAAAGAAGAAAAATAATCAGGAATTAACACAAGAAAGCGAAAAGATTTACCGGGAGATAATGCAGGATTACGATGGAAACCAGTAAGAAATCGAGATGGAGTTACAGCCAATTTGAAAGGATGATATTCCCCGAATGGTTATTTCATCCTGGAAATGAAGAACTCAGGCGCATCGCCGTCATTGCATACACCTCCGTTTTTATTGCTGTCGTTAGCATCACTATCTTTAGCATCCTAAGACTCCTGCAGCATGATTATGTCCTCGGGTTTGTTGATCTGTCGTTTGCCATAGTTTTGGCGGGTATCATTCTGTACCACCGCAAAACGAAAAAGTTCGATGATTATTTAACTCTCTTTGTGGGCGTCACGGTTTATGGAATGTTTTGCATCTACCTCTTTTTCTTTTTTGAGCTCGGCAAAGCAACTTTTCTCTGGTCTTATACTTTCCCTCTGACGGTCTTTCCCATCTTAGGCTCGCGCCGGGGAAGGATTGCCGTGATTCTGTTTCTCATACCGCTCTCTCTTTTGCTTATCGTTAACCCGCCGCTTTCCTTCATCACCTCCTATCCCCGGGGTTTTGCTTTCCCCTTTATCCCTTCCATTCTGGCCGTGTCGGGGATGTCCTATCTGTATGAGAAGACCAGGGAGAGGAACCGGCAACAGTTGGAGCTGGCCAACATTGCACTCCAGAGATCCAACGAGGNNTGAATGTCACCTATGTGAGTCCTTCCGTCACAAGAATATTAGGTTTTACCCCGGAGGAATACAGGATACTTCCTTTCCATGAGCGAGTGACGCCGAAAACCTTCGACAAAGCGATGGCAATATTAGCATCCGAGCTCGAGCGGGAGAAAATGCCGGCAATCGACCCTGAAAGGAACCTTCAGATAGAAGCCGAATACTGTCATAAAGACGGTTCCACCGTGTGGATGGAGAGTATCATAAACGCCACACGGGACGATGAGGGAAATCTGGTGGGTATCCATGGAGTGTCGAGAGATATCACCGAGCGCAAGAAGATGGAGAATGAACTAAGGTTAAAACAGTTCACTGTTGATCATGCGGCAGATAGCATCGCCTGGATAACGCAAGATGCACGTTTCCTTGATGTGAATGAGGCGATATGCCGTTCTTTAGGGTATTCGAGAGAGGAATTAACCTCAATGACGATATTCGATGTCGATCCTGATTTTCCCGAAGAGGATTGGGCGCGACTCTGGAAAAAAATGAAAAAGGAAAGCTCAGTGCCCTTTGAGACCCGCCACCGGAGAAAAGATGGCAGCATCTTTCCCGTGGAGATAACTGGTTCGATTATGGTAGCCGATGGCAAGGAATATCATCTGGGTATTGCTCGAGACATCACGCAGCGCAAGCAGGAGGAGGAAACACTGCGTCGAGAAAAAGATTTTGCTGAAAACCTCATTCAAACCGCACAAGCCATTGTGTTGGTCCTCGATACAACAGGGCGTATCGTCAGCTTCAATCAATACATGGAAGAGATCTCCGGCTACCGATTGGAGGAGGTTCAGGGCAAGGAGTGGTTCTCTACGTTTTTACCGGAGCGTGATCGAAATTGGGTAAGAGAATTGTTTCTCAATGCCACTGATGACATTCAAACACGTGGTAATGTCAATCCAATCGTTACGAAGGACGGTCGCGAACGCATTATTGAATGGCACGACAAGATCCTAAAAGATGAGAAGGATAAGATGGTAGGCTTGCTCGCTATCGGACAAGATATCACCGAACGCAAGCAGGCCGAGGAGGCCTTGCGTCAGAGTGAAGAGCAATATCGCTCTTTGGCACATACAGTAGACTCGATATACATCGTTGACGCTGAGCAAAGGTACCTCTTTATGAATGAAGGACACCTGAAGCGCTTTGGTATGCCTCTTGAACGGATTGTGGGAAGGCCATACAGTGATTTTCATTCGAAGGAGGATTCCGAGAAATTCGCGCAAACCGTGAAGATCGTTTTTGAAACAGGCACGTCCATTCAACAAGATCATACGAGCGCGAGAGACGGCAGGTTCTTTATCCGGACATTCAGTCCAGTGGTGGGGCACAGCGGCGAAGTGAGGGCAATGACGGTAGTCTCAAAGGATATCACCGAGCGCAAGCTGGCCGAGGAGGCGCTGCGGGAGAGCGAGTGCAAGATTCTTGAGGCGCTAGAATTTAATAAAACGATCCTGAATACTTCTTCTATCGGCATCTTGACGTACAAGGAGTCGGGCCAGTGCACATACGCCAATGATGCTGTTGCGAAGATAGTCGGGACGAATGTGGCCGGACTTCTGGAACAGAACTTCCATCAAATCCAATCCTGGAAAAAGTCAGGGATGTATGAATTGGCATTGAAAGCACTTCGTACCGGCACCGAACAACGAATAGAGCCCCTCGTCACAACAACTTTCGGGACGGACATCTGGCCTAGCCTTAGGTTCTCTTCTTTCTATTCTGAAGGTGAAAATCACCTTCTGGTGTTCATGTATGATGTTACCGAGCGCAAGCGGGCGGAGGAAGCAATAAAGGCATCACGTCATCAGTTACGCGCCCTTGCTGGGCGGCTTCAATCCGTGCGTGAGGAGCAGAGAAAAGAGATCGCCCGGGAAATCCACGATGAGTTGGGGGGGGCGTTGACGGGATTAAAGATTGACCTCTCCCGTCTGTCAAGAAGCGCACCAAAGAGCTGGCATAAAACAAAGAGAGATTCACTCCTGAGTAAAATACTTGAGATGACAAAACTCATTGATGAAACTATTGGTAAGGTCCGCAGGCTCGTGACAGAACTGAGGCCAAGCATCTTAGATGACTTTGGTCTTCCTGCAGCTCTTGAATGGCAGCTCCAGGAATTCCAGAAAAGGACGGGTATTCAAAGTGATTTTGTATCAACCGTGGAATACATCAACATGGATGAGGAACTTTCCACAGCAGTATTTCGTATCTTTCAGGAGTCTCTGACCAACGTGGCCCGCCATGCCAACGCAACAAAAGTTACCGCGACGTTATATAAAGAGGCAGACAGTCTCGTACTGAAAGTGGAAGACAACGGAAAAGGAATAAGCGAAGCTGATATTCATAATACGAAGTCCGTTGGACTCATCGGCATGCGCGAACGCGCGTTGTTTCTCGGAGGAAGAGTCAATTTCTCTGGTGAGCCATCTAAAGGAACAACCGTCTCAGTGCAATTTCCATTTGGGTCATAAGAAGGGACAGAGAAAATTCCGAGGAAATCAGGAAGAAGAAATAAATAAAGCATGACATATGAAAAGAGGTTCGCGGAATGATCAGAATCATCATCGTGGATGACCATCCCGTTGTGCGACGGGGACTGAAACAGATACTTCACGAGGAGCCTGACGTAAAAGTGGTTGGTGAGGCGGAGAGCGCGCAGGAGGCATTTAAAATAATCCGCACGATAGATTGCGATGCAGTCGTTCTTGATATTTCTCTGCCCGGCGCAAGCGGGGTAGAAATCTTGAAACAGTTAAAATACGAATACAAGAAGCTGCCCGTGCTCATTCTGAGTGTGCATCCCGAGGAGCAATACGCGGT
>PLLV01000066.1 GCA_003142295.1 Syntrophaceae bacterium | reverse complement strand
GAAAAGAACGAGAGAAGGTTTCGAGTCAGTTGAAGAAGCCTTCAAGGACATGACAACGCGGAATTGTATGATCATCAATGCAATAAACATCTAAAGGTCTCACCATCAGGGTCATCAATTTTAACATCTCAGATAAAACCTGAACAAACAAAAAAGTAAGACAGGACATCGTGAGGATACAGGGTCATCCTCACAGCGAGGCGGGATAGTGTGGAATCCCGATGAGCACCTTTTATCATTTAACTTCTATATCATTTAACTTCGACGTGGCTGAACCAGGGTCACGAAGCGTAGAAATCCGTTTCTTTGCTAACGCACGAAGTACGGTACAAAGAGACGGATTTAAGGGTTGCTATTCACGTTGAGGCTCTTACGACGGGGTCGTAGTCTCAGGGTAGTAACCAAACTATTAACCTAACAAACATTTAACAACTCTTTGTCAGATTATGGGTTCCACAAGGCAGCAATCATTCCAAACGGGAAAGGTTGCAAGAGGGGATACCATGCCCTCGGAGGTGCGCATGAGGAATTTTGGAGTCGGCAAGAATCTGGACAATCTCGTTATCCGGAAGATGGCCGAGCATGTGAGTGCCGCACGGGGTAATGGCACAGCATCGGAGAATAAGATTGTTTCCGCTTTGCAGGATCTTGCCGGTTTCATGCGCTCTGAGTACCAGATCAGAGACCTGGAAAAAGTTACTCAGGAACAGTATGCGGCATATGCTGATAATCTGAGGATGGAATTAGAGAATGGAGAAAAAGAATCTTCCACGACGTCGAGTTATATCTCCGCGATCAACTCTGTCTTCGAAGTTTACAGCAGCGGGAATCAGATATCCGCAAAAGAGTATGGCATAGCCAGAGGTCATCATTACGATAATGTCGATAAGTCAGCCTCTAATGAGGTGTATAAAACGGTCTTGAATGAACTGAGAGAGCGTTTTGTGGATACGGGCGATATACGATACCAGGCGCTGGCACATTCTGTCCGGCTGGAAAGAGAAGGCGGATTGCGGTTTCGCGAAAGCACTCAGATTAAAATCGAACGCAAGGACTTCTCTGACAACACGGTACGTCTGGAACGTGGTGACGGCGTTAAGAACGGTCAGCCTCGCACGTTCACGGTCCGGGATATCTCTGCATTTCAACATGCTCAAGAGTTTGTGCGTGAACATGCTGACTGGTTCACGAGAGGATCGTTGATACCCTCCAACATGAATTACAGTCAGTACCGGGATTTCGCTTACAACATTCTGCGCAGCATCAACGAGAGTATAGGATCTACACAGGGGTTTCATGCGTTCAGGCACTCGTTTGCCCATGAAAGCTACGCGGCGAAGTGGGAAGAAATGACAGGACATGAAGTAAAGTGTCCTGTTGAGGTGGGAAAATTCGGCAACAGTTGGCGGGAATATGCAGCATCTGAAACTGGTCTCTCGAAAGAGGAAGTCAGAGATATGGACAAGGAGATACGTCTCGCTGTCGGTGAGGAACTGGGGCATCATCGGATCGACATCACGAATGCCTATCTCGGAGGCCATCATGACAGGTGATGTGGCGCTCATAGATGACCCGGGATTGAGCATTCCCCATGTAGGGAATGAGTAGCTGATAAATAATTTTCAAACAAGATTGTAATGCATCACTCTTCTGTTGACTTAAAATTGAATGATGCCATAATGACCCCCAAACAGGTGGCTGGATATCTGAACGTTTCAGTTCGGACAGTCTACACACGCTGGGAGAAATTAGGGGGCCTCAAAATTGGTAGAACCTTGAGGTTCAGGAAGGAGTTGATAGATGCCCTATTTCGACCAGAAAAGAAAAAGATGGAAAGGGGTGGTGAAGAGAGGAAGTCAACGATACACAAGCATTTTCAAGACAAAGACGGAAGCGAAGTGTTGGGAAGTGCAAAAATTGCAAGAGCTGGAGAATCCAGAGGATCTGGAAAGCCCGAGGGGGGAAACCAAAATCGGCATGGACTTCTTGAGAGCGTGTAATGAGTATCTTGATTTTTCAAAGTTGAAGTTTTCATCAACGACTTATGGCGAGAAAAAGAAGTTGTGCCGTGCTCTGCTGAAAAAGTGGGGTAAAGTGAATGTGGATGATGTTACTCCATCCATGGTGTTACAGCATCTGGGAGAGAGAGCGCGCAAGGTTTCAGGGAATACTTGGAACAGGGATCGGAAAAATCTGCTTGCGATGTTCAACTGGCTGAGGAAGATTCACGGGATTACACATAATCCGGTTGTGAATATTGACCGGATGTCTGAAGAGCGTAAACCGGAGTATCTCCCATCAGGCGAAGATATTGACAGGGTTATGATGGCAGCCAGTGGACAGGATAGGGTAATGTTGAAGTGTTACTACTACACATTTGCACGAAGATCGGAAATCTTTGATTGGACATGGGAGGATATCAATTTTGAAAAAGAATGGTATCGCCTCTGGACAAGAAAGAGATTACACGGTGACAGGGAAGCGGATTATTTCCCACTGCCTAAAGGTTCGGAACTTTTTGAGACGCTCATGTGGCAGTGGAACAATCGGAATGGGAATTCTCCGTGTGTTTTCACAAATCCTGAAACCGGAAAGAAATTCACGCACCGAAATTTATTTATGAAAGGTCTTTGTAAAAGAGCAGGCGTTAAAGCATTCGGGTTTAAGGCTTTCAGAAAGTTTGGGCCTTCAGTTTTAAATGACATTCACAAAGTCAGTATCAAGAAGCTCCAGAGGTTGTTGAGACATAAGGCACAGACAACGACGGAGATTTATCTGAAAAAAATTGATGATGATTTATCGGTAGGATTAAGGCTCTTGGAAAAAAGGGACACACACAGGGACACACAAGAGAAAACTGAGCGTGTTACAAATTTATAAGTCATTGAATTTATTTGGTGGTCCCACCGGGACTTGAANNTTTCCGGCGTGAGAGGCCGAAAATTTATATTTACCTCAATTTACCGCAAAATATTTCTATTCATAATTAATACGTAAAATTAAATAGTTGTGGTGCTTCAAATTTACCTTGACTTACTTTCATTTCCTGCTATTTTGACCATGGAGGTTGGAAATAGGGTTGGAAAATAGGTCCCGGCTTTGACCTTTTTTTATTTCACATCAGGTTTATTATGAAGCGATTCAAAACAGAATATCCAGGTGTTTTTTACCGTGAGGCCGGCCGGATCGGCGGAAAAGGTAAAGAGAAGATCTATTACATAGTATTCAAGAAAGACGGAAAGGTCCATGAGGAAAAAGTCGGCCGTCAGTACTCGGATAACATGACGACGGCCAGGGCAAGCAGAATAAGGGCAGACAGGATCGAGGGACGACGATTGTCACGCAAAGAGATTCGCGACAGGAAAAAGTCTGCGGAGCAGGCCTGGACTTTGGCGCGGTTGTGGTCTGAATACGAATCGCAGAAAACCGACTCGAAATCAATCAAGACCGATAGATGTCGATTTGACAAATATCTTGATCCCGCTCTGGGAACGAAGCAGCCCCATGAAATCATCAAACTCGATGTTGACCGGCTGCGTATGAAACTTGCCAAACGGCTGAAGCCCCAGACCGTTAAACACATCCTGGCCTTGTTGAAAAGGATCGTCACTTTTGGCGTCAGACGACAACTGGCTCAGGGACTGGGTTTTAAGGTGGAGGTCCCGCAAGTAGACAACGTGAAAACAGAAGACCTGACACCCGAACAGTTAAAAAGGCTTTTAAAGGAAATAGATAACTCAATAGATATACAGGCGACAAACATCATGCGTATGGCCCTGCTCACTGGTATGAGGCGCGGCGAATTATTCAAACTGAAATGGTCAGACATCGACTTTGACCGGGGATTCATCAACATAAGAAACCCGAAGGGCGGCGTATCTCAGAAAATACCCCTGAATGATCCCGCGAGAAATGTTCTTTTGGGCCTTCCTCGGACGGCGGATCATGTTTTTGTCAGGTGCGATGGGAAGCCATTTACAGACATCCGCCGTAGGGTAAATCCTATCAAGAAGGCAGCAGGCATACCGGACGACTTCCGGGCATTGCACGGCCTTCGCCACGTATACGCTTCGATGTTGGCGTCAAGCGGCCAGGTGGACATGTATACGCTGCAAAAGCTCCTTACACACAAAGATCCGAAAATGACACAGCGGTACGCACACCTGAGAGACGAGACGCTAAAGCGGGCGGCGGACCTGGCGGGGGAGTTGGTTACAGGGGGAGCAGGTTCAGGGAATCGGTGATCACTTGCTTTTTATGAACTTCAATATCTCATCGTGACTGACTCTCGCGTCCCGCATTGACTTGATAATGATCAGATCCAAATCTGAAAGCGTATCCATTAGAAGACCTCGTTGAGAAGTTAGTTGTATCTTTTCATCGTCAGTCCATTCTTTATTTACTTCTTCAAAATTTACTTCATGGAACAACGGCTCAATATCNNATCCGCTTTGTGTTGGGCAATAGAAAAAAGACATTTCGACTCCAATATCTTGAAAACAAGAGGCGGGAAACCCACCTCCAGATTGATCAAATCCTTCTTTCCTCTCAGTAAAAAAATATTATCATGACCATCCCTAAATGCTATCGAAAAAATCCACAGCAAACCAAGCTTTCTAAATAGCTTATTCTCTATATTGTCAGGGGAAACGAGAAAAATCAGGTCTACTCTCTTATCGAATCCAGAGACAAAATATAAAGGTTCAAGAACTGACTTGGATACACTACCTTCCGTTGCGAACATCTTTATAAGACCTGCAGGGTTTGCGAAGGGATATGGCGATTTTTCATCGATATATTCGGGATTTATAGATAGCGGAACAGCCATTTTTTTTAGGGTTTCCTTTGCAAGACTCGCCTGTCCCTTCTCAAAAATATGTAAAGATTGTTGTGTTATTCCGGCTGCAGAAGCAACCTCACCCTGAGTACATCCCATTGATTCCCTAACAAATTTAAATAGATCGGATAGAGTCGGATTTTTTTTCATTTTATCGTAGAAAACCCTTGACAAACAAATGATAATCTGTATTACTAGCAATATATTGCTATAAAAACAAGTAATGCATGTCCCAGTTAGCCACATACTGGTAATTTTTAATTCATCTTACTCTACGATGGCACATAAGTCAACTAAAAAACAGAGAAGTAAAAAACAGAGAAGTANNCAATTGTGAAGGATCTTATTGCAGGATACCCGATGGAAAAAATCCTTGTAGATGAACACGCTGCAGCCAGAGTTCTCGCTGTGTCCGTCCAGACGTTACGAAATGACCGGACGAGAGGGCGCGGATGCCCTTACGTGAACCTGCGCAAAAGCGGGCAATCAAGGGGGAGTATCAGATATCGCATGACCGATATCCAGGAGTGGATTAAGTCACATACCATCCGTCCGGAGGTGGAAAATGGATAATAAAACGAAAAAACGCGCCCTGGCCGACGCCGCCACGCATCAAAACCAGGGCACGCGGGAATCCGAGGAAGCCCCCGGAAAACATGTTAAAGATAACATACTATCCCGTCACCAGACAACAAAATTGCTACTCGACGAGTCGCCGCTCATAATCCAGCCGAGCCTTGCCGCCCGAATTGGTCTGGAAGCGGCCGTTGTGTTGCAACAAATTCATTATCTTCTGAGAATCAAACAGCAACAAAATAGACACATTATCGACGGCAGACCATGGATATACAACAGTTATCCCGGTTGGAAAACCCGGTACTTCCCATTTTTTTCATTGAAGACAATTCAGCGTATTTTCAATAGCTTAGAAAAAACAGGAGTGATAACGTCTCAAAATTTCAATTCATCTAAGATGGATAAAACGAAGTGGTATTCGATTAATTATGATCATAAAATATTTGGTCCCGATAAACCCGATCATCCTGTTTCGGGAGACGATAAGGTCAAAATGACCTCATCGTCAGGTCAAAATGACCTCATCGATCAGGACAAAGCGACCTCATCTAATATATTAAAGACTACTCAAAGATTTACTCCAAAGACTAACGACGACGACAGCACGAATAAGGATAATAGATCAGGCAGGTCGTCAGGGTCGTCGTCTGACTCTGAAAATTCAGAGGATGAGAATAAAAAATTTTTCCCCCAAACAACAGGGGATGAAGCAAGCTCGATTATACAGGACGTAATCGCAATCGAATACCCACCAAGTCGTGAAAACATTCGCAATGTACCTTCGCTACGTAGACACTTTCGAAAACTGCTCGCTGCCGGACAACTGGAGATCCCGGACACCTGGATAGAGCAGCAGGCGGCAAAACAAAAAAAGGCGATCAGAGCAGCAGCGGAAAGGGAATACTTATACGCAGTGGAGCAAGACGAGGCAAAAGAAGCACTTAAATCTTTTGACGAACTGACGACAGAACAGCAACAGCAATACATAGACCGCGTGAAGCGCGACGCGGGTTGTATTGATCTGTCACCGACTATCCTGAGGGTGGCTGCAGCTCAGTACGCCGTTCAGGAGGCTCGGGAAGAAGGGAAACTGTAATGGCATCTACACATTCTGTCGGCGCTCATCGAAGGTGGAAATCTGAAAAGTCTGCGGCGTAACTTGACTGCCACGATTGAGCGCATTGCCAGCACCGATTTTTTTCGTCCCTTACGGTTAGGAGGTTATGTATGGATCATTTCGATAGTATTCAAAAAAAAGTAGAGCACATGGCTGAACTATTCCACGGGTTGCCCGTAGACCATAAGCTCATGACCATGCAGGGCATCTTGTATGATGTGAAGGATGAAAAGCAGCTATTCGAGGCCCTGGAAGCGATAATCAAGGATATTCGGAAAGGCAACATGACTGAAAAGGAAAAATATGAAAACCGGTTCGGACGGGCCACCAAATGGGCGACGAGCCGGCTGCGGAACGAAAAGGACCCAGANNGTGAAGCAGAAGGAATGCATGCGGCGTTTGCGGGAAAGACGGAAGGCTGAGGTAGTTTAAGAAGGGGTAAAAGACCATGAGTAGTAACAAGAAATATCAAATTCCTGATGTATTCGTCCCGCTCTATAGCAAGTACATGAAACCGTA
>PLLV01000097.1:267-4233 GCA_003142295.1 Syntrophaceae bacterium | reverse complement strand
GGGAGGGTCGGTAGCTCAGTCGGTAGAGCACTGGACTGAAAATCCAGGTGTCGGCAGTTCAATTCTGCCCTGACCCACCATTTAAATCAAGGGGTTGCATATCTAACTTATGATTTGTAACCCCTTAAGTGTCTATATAGGTGTCTATCTGCGGTTTAAAAATCCAATATGATATCTGGGGATCCAGCCACCAGAGTTTTCAGGCGTAGATCAGTAATGACTATGTAACGGGAGTGGACTTCATCGGCTTTCGGAATAGCGTGGCCGACAGCGGCCCTGATGAGGTAAGTATTGTAGAGAGATTCCCACATGTCAATACGGGTGCGCCGCAAATCATGAAACCACAGATTCTTTAACCCTGCGCTCTTACAGGCTGTCTTGAACGATTTTTTAATGCTTTTTATTGGCTTCCCGTCCATTGCTAAAACGTAGTCATGCCCGGGATGCCTTGAAAGAGATTGCAGTAGATCAATGAGTTCGGGATAAAGAGGAACATTCCGGGGGGCCTTTTCTTTAGTATCTTCTTTTTTCAGGCGGATGAATCCCGCATCGAGATCAATTCGATCCCATTTGAGGTTAAGTATCTCGCTGACTCTCATGCCTGTGAGATAGCCGATCACGATGGCGTTACGCGTATGTGGAAGGCAAAATTCCAGAAGTTTATGATATTCGGCTGCCGTGACGACTCTACTTCTTCTGTTGTGTTCTTTGGGTAATCTAACCCTGCCCAAGGAAGTGTCGTCAATCTTACCTTCAGCAAGAGAATAATTTAGGATGCGTCTTAGACAAGCTATTTCACGATTTAAGGTTGCTGTTGAAGGAGGTTTGTTAAGGCGGGAAAGCTCACCTTCCCGTTTCGTTCGGTATGCGTCTACCAGTCCGGGGGTGATTTCATCAGCATATCGAGATCCAAAAAACGGGCGTAGATTTTTGATAGAAAATTCGTCGCGTTCATTTGATCTTCTGGCTTTAATATTTGGCTGATCCAAGTACCAGGCGGTAAGATCGCTGAATTTTTGTTTTTTGGTACGTCTGATGTACCGATTTTCCGTCCGAAGCGAGAGGACCTCACGGAGCCTATGCTCCGCTGCGGCCCTATTCGGTCCGATTCGTTCCCGTTTTCGATTCCCCTTAAGATAATATTCGATCCAATAAACCTTTGCACCGGCTTTTCCGAGACCAAAGCCGCAGGTACAATTTTGCCTGGGAACGAGCGATACAGATTTACCGTTTCCGTTTAGATTTACCTTCTTTTCTCTTTCACCGTGTCGCTTACCGCATTTTGGGCATTCGATCAGTATAGCCATAGGCAACCATGTTTTAGTTATTTTTCATCAAGCAAGGAAATTGGTCATTAGCCGGGGAGCGGGTTCAAGGAATAGGTGACTTCTCGCTTTTTATGAACTTCAAAACCTCATCGTGACTGACTTTCTCAGCCCGCATTGACTGGATAATAACAAGATCCAATTCTGAAAGCGGTTTCATCGTCTTTTCCCGCTGAACCTTTAGTTGTTCCCCTTCATCGTCAGAAATCTCTTTATTTACTTCGTTGAAATTTACCTCATGGAACAACGGCTCAATATCTTCTCTTGATACGTCGTTCCACGCTCTGATCTTGTCAAAAAGATACTTATCCGCTTTGTGTTGGGCAATAGCAAAAAGACAATTCGACTCCAATATCTTGAAAATAAGGGACGGGATACCTACCGCCAGATTGATCAAATGCTTCTCTTTCCTTCCTCTGAGTAAAAAAATATTACCGCGACCATCCGTAAAAGCTAACGCAAATATCCACAGCAAACCGAGCTTTCTGAATAGTTTATTCTCTATATCGTTAGGGGCAATGAGAAAAATCAGATCTATTCTATGATTGAATTCAGCAACAAAATATAAAGGTTCAAGAAGTGACTGAAATATACCGCCTTCCGTTGCGAACATCTTTATAAGACCGGTAGGGTTGTTAAACGGATATGACGATTTTCCATCGATATATTCCGGATTTATGGATAGCGCGACAGCCATTCCCTTCAGGGTTTCTTTTTTAAGACTCGCTTGTCCCTTTTCAAATTTCAACAACGATTGATGGGTTATCCCGGCTGCAGATGAAACATCAACCTGAGTCTGTCCTGTTAATTCCCTAACAAATTTGAATAATTCATTTAGAGTTAAATTTTTCATAGCTTATTATTAAAAAAACACTTGACATGTACCTGTTAATCTGCAATTGATACTATATATAACAGAATATGCAGACTATAATATGCAAGAAGCCGCCACACGGTGGCAATATTGGATCGATCTTACACAATGAGGGGCCATAAATCAATAAAATTTATCGAAGGATAAAATGAATCCAAAAAATCTGGTAGAGGTGGGAGAATGAAAGCGATGTTCAGAGTCAGGGAAGCAGCGGAAATTCTTGGGATTTCGGTCCCAAAAATGCGAAATGACATTAGAAATCAGAGGGTCGGAGTTCATCGTCTCGGGCGCCTTATTCTCATTTCCGAGGCGGATCTCGAAAAATACGTGAATCAAGGATATCATCCAGCAATTCCTTCGGAGGTGCGGAAGAATGAGATATGATGATATGAAAACACGCGCCCTGGGTCCAGCCGCCAAGCAAGAGTCCCAGGGCACGATTGACCACGGGGAAAACCCCGAAGGACCATCAAAAACTACTTCAAAACGTCATAAAAATCAAACGGTATTCCGAATTGAACGACACGTTCGAAAATTCACTTCAATTGCGAATTCGACTCTCAACGATCCGTCGATATCCTGGGCCGCGAAGGGGCTGATCGGGTACATGTTGTCGAAGCCTCCGGGATGGCAATTTATTGAGGCTGATATTGTGAGACATTCGACGAACGGTCGCGATTCCGTACGGTCGATCATCCGGGAGCTTGTCTTCTCAGGATACGCAATCAGAAAACAATCCAGGGGAGGAGATGGAAGAATGGGACCGACGGAAATAATTGTTTACGAGACCAGGGAGTTAAACCCCGCAAACCCGCATCCCGTCGACGTTCCAACCGTGGATGGTAAACCCGTCGACGGTAAACCCGTCACCGGAAAAACGCCCTCTAGTAATACTAATAACATTAATACGGATGAAAAAAAGACTGACGACGACCACAATCGGTCGTCATCCCCCCCCGAAAATAAAAAAACTTTTCTAGTCCCGGCCTCTCGGGACGAAGCTGAGAAAATCATCGACGATGTAATTTCCCTGGAATACGGAGAAAAACCCATCACGCGAAACTTGCGCCAGCATCTCAGAAAATTACTCCAGCAGGGCGCACTTGAACTGCCGGAGGGATGGGAAGAATTCCGGATATATAAAACCGCTCGGGACGTGAATATGCCGCCCGGAACGCGAGTGAAATCGCCGGATGGACGGATTTTCGTCATTTCGGAGAACGGATTCGCGGAGGGGCCGGACGGCATCCTGCCGGTCAGAGAACTTGTCAGAGCGGTTGCAATGGGAAGAGCGGAAATCCAGTGAATTAATATCTAACATAACTACGGGTAGGCCTGAAAATACTTCACTGTAAGCGATAACACAAAGTAATAGCGCATAAAATAAATGGAGGATGAGTATGGATCAAACACAAAGAATAGAGAATATAGCAACCTGTTCCAGACGCTGCCGCATTCGGTAATGCTTCAGGTGTTACAGGGAATTTTATTCGATGCGCGAAGTGACAAACCACTCTTTGAGGCTCTGGAAGTGATAATCAAGGATATTCGGAAAGGAAATATGAGCGAAAAAGAGAAGTACCAAAACAGGTTTGGACGGGCCATTAAGTGGGCGGAAAGCAGGCTGCGGAACGAAAAGGACCCAGAAAAATTAAGGAAACTGACAGCGAGGCGCCTTGCCCATGAATACGCAGCGAGAACGGGATGGTCTCAAAACCTGCTGTACAGACTCATGCAGAAGGTAAAGCAGAAGGAATGCATGCGCCG
>PLLV01000097.1:0-170 GCA_003142295.1 Syntrophaceae bacterium | reverse complement strand
AAAAAGTATGCTAACGACATAGCAAAAGCCTTGAGTACGGTCACGCTGTTACAGCACTCAATCAATGTCACGGAGAATTTAGCAACTCAATACAGGAGGTATTATCACCATGATCTCGACTTCAGATTTTGCGTGCCGCTGATTCTGTTTGCAGGCCTGGGCCACGACCT
>PLLV01000127.1 GCA_003142295.1 Syntrophaceae bacterium | reverse complement strand
CTTCCTGTAACAACGCATACGGCAATTCTGATGGAGATTCACCCTTTCTTCCTGTAATGCTGCACCCCCTTTTTTTATCTCTCCCTTCTTATAATGTTTTTTTCTAATTCAATTCGTCCACACGACATTGCAGTCAGTAATCTGTGTTGAGGTAAACAAAAAGGCAGCCAATATAACCCTGTTTTTTGTTTTGAAAATTTAATGTGATCTGATTTCTTCTTCATGGTAAAGTGATGTACACCATGAATGGCAGTTAATAAAAGTAAGGAGGAGAAGTTTTGCTGTTTGATTTTATTTTAGGAAAATTTTCCAATGATCTTGCCATTGACCTCGGGACGGCCAACACACTGGTCTATATGAAGGGTAAAGGGATTGTGCTAAATGAGCCTTCCGTGGTCGCCGTTTCGAAGGATTCACGGGGAACGAAGAAGGTCCTTGCTGTCGGCCTGGAAGCAAAAAAGATGTTGGGACGAACCCCCGGCAATATCGTGGCTATCAGACCCATGAGGGAAGGCGTGATTGCTGATTTTGACATTACTGAAGCCATGTTGAAGCATTTCATACATCGCGTTCACAATCGCAGGGCTCTTGTCCGCCCGCGAATTATCGTCTGCATACCGTCCGGCATTACGCAGGTGGAAAGACGCGCTGTCAGAGAAACTGTAGAATCGGCAGGCGCCAGAGAGATGTATTTCATTGAGGAGCCGATGGCTGCAGCCATTGGAGCCGGGCTGCCTATAATGGAGCCAACAAGCTCCATGGTTGTGGATATTGGCGGTGGAACCACTGAGGTTGCCATAATATCCCTGGCGGGCATTGTTTGCTCAAAATCTGTGAGGATTGCCGGTGACAGAATGGACGAGGAAATCGTCCAATATATGAAGAGAAAATACAACCTTCTTATAGGGGAACGATCGGCAGAAATCATAAAAATGANNCAATAAAAAATGTTCTGGAGAATGCCCCCCCGGAATTAGCCGGAGATATTGTCGAAAGAGGCATTGTCTTAACCGGAGGTGGAGCTCTTTTGACAAATCTCGACCTTCTTATAAAAGAAGAGACCGGGATTCCCATTGCAGTCGCGGACGATCCCCTCTCTGTAGTGGTAAGAGGTGCAGGTATGGCCCTCGATCATATAGATGTCTTAAAAGAAGTCTCATTTGAAAGGTGAAGAATACCTTCAGTTTTAAGCTTTATAGCAGTATTAGACCGTAATCTTTGTAATTGTTCTCACTTTCAACAGAAACATTCGATGAATCAAAAAACTATCTCTCCGGTTAACAGAAAAATGGCTGCTTCCTGAAGTCAATAAATTTGATAACCATTTTTCCAGAATGGCTTAACCTACCGCATAATCTTGATGAACCAGAAGCTGTAGCCAACTGCACGGATGATCTCGGTACTCGGTATAGTTCTGGGTCAATCATTCCAAATGCAAATCTTCATAATATTTCAATTACCATACCTGTTGCTTTGTAGGTATAATGGACTAATATAATATTAAAAAAAGGGCATATTTAAGAGAATGTATGAAATCTTAAAAATACCGGTTGATTGCAAATTGTTTCCCTTTGCATATTATCTTAAAGATAATCGGTATTTTTGAAGGAACTTTAGCAGCACTTGTTAACACCTACAAAGCGTGAGGCATGGTTTCCTTGACAACTCAATGAATACCGGATGAAACATACTTAATAAGCTAAGCATATTTTCCGGATCAAGAAGGACTCTGTGTTTTCCCTCAACCTTCATCGTGCATTTTTAGAACAAGATGCGCACTTTCAATCAGTTTTATAATCATAAACGTATAACCATTAAGTATGGGATCGGTGACCTTAACGTTAACCTTGATTTATTTATTCATGTTTGATAGTTTCTACAAAAGGCAGGCGGATTAATGCTTAGTTCGTCATGGCGCTTCACCATGGTAGCCACATATCGAGACCACGCACCTTTGAAAAGGGATGATCGTTGTGGCATTCGGCGCCCTAGTGATCAGCATGGTCGATAATCTCCTGCGGCCTCTTCTCCTGGGGCAGGACGTACAGATGCATCCCCTCATGATCTTTTTATCCATCTTGGGTGGAATCGTGTTGTTCAGTTTTTCCGGGTTCGTCCTAGGTCCGGTTATCACCTCTCTGCCATTTGCCGTCTGGAAGATGTACATCGACCATTATCAATATGATATCGCATAAATATCAGTTCATAACCGACCCCAATCCTGGGGAAATCGAGCAGATCACGGTCTTATACCGGGAAGCGGGCTGGTGGGATGAGCGGGATAATGGAAATCACGAGTTGATCCGTCGCATCGTTTCGGGGAGTCACTGCTTTCTGACCGTCAGAGACGGAAACGAAATTGTGGGGATGGGTCGGGCAATCAGCGATCGCGTAAATGACGCCTATATTCACGATGTGATCGTTTTCCCCCGACTTCGACATCAGGGGATCGGAACAAAGATTGTCGAAGAAATCGTGGGCCGTCTCTATAATGACAACATGCGGTGGATCGGTTTGATCGCTCAAAATCGCACCCATTCCTTCTACCGAAAAATAGGCTTTGAGGAAATGCCCTTTTCTCTGCCGATGCTGCTAAAGATTGATTATAAGCGATGAAGCCGCTATCCAGAAAAGACTATCCGTTGTTGAAGAGCTTCTTTGAACGTCAGCCGCACCGCCTCAGCACCTATTCCCTGCCTTCGATCATTGCCTGGAACGGCGACTGCTTCGAATCTTATTACGAGATTGTCCATGGCGAGGTGATCGTCGTGACCAAGAACAGCAGGGACAATGACGACAAAGGATACTTGATTCTGCCCGTGGGTGGCAATGGTCGGCCTGCACCCGTTGCCCTGAAAGAACTTGTCATAGCGATGGGGTGCGAGCGGATCTGTTTCGTTCCCGGGGATTATCTGCAAGAGGATGGAGAGAGCTCCCTCCATCCTTATTTCGATATCACTGAGCAGAAAGAGTATGAGGACTATCTCTATCTCACCCAGGATCTTGTCGAACTCAAGGGAAATCGATACGCAAAAAAACGGAATCTGATTCACCAGTTTACACGTGAATATCTTAATCATAACCGGGTGGCCGCGGGGATGATCACAGAAAAAGATGTTCCCCAGTGTCTCGACTTTCTTGAAAAATGGTGTGATCTGCGGGAATGTGACAAAGATCAGGAGGAAAATATGACCTGTGAGAAATCGGCGGTTATTGAGGCGCTCCATACCATAGAAGAGCTGGAGTGGCGAGGGTTATGTGTCCGGATAGACGGCGAGATCTGCGCCTTTGCCATCATGTCCCATTTAACGCAAGATATGGGCGTCCTCAATTTTGAAAAGGCCTATCCCCACATCAAAGGTCTTTACCAGTTTCTGGACAATGAGTGTGCTAAGGAACTCTTCCATGGATACGTGTTTATGAACAAAGAGAGCGATATGGGCCTTGCCGCCCTGGCCAAATCGAAAAAATCCTATCATCCCGTTGAGAAGCTGAAGTCTTACTGCCTTACGATAAAATCTTAAAGGCTCGGGTTTACCTCTTTGTATTTGCAAAGTTCGGTTCCTTCACTGGTTGCAGTTTCTGATAAAGATAACCGATGGGCCCAGACCGATCCGAGTTCCAACATTACCAAGCATCTGCTGGAATTCCTCTCGGCTCACGCAAATGTTCTTTCCCCCTTTGGGAGGATAGGGGTCATTGAAGGCTACATGATCATCTCCGACATCCGTCACTACTACCCAATGAGGTATGTCCATCTGGTGTACCACTCCCATGTGTACCAATGCTATCGGGATGAACCCTTCACAGAAGGACTTAGCGACTCGCTCAACCGTCAATCGGCTGTACACCACAGTCAAGCCACGACCCAGCGCGCGCTTCTTGTTCTCGGCAATACCGAAAACAGCTAAATCCTCGTCTTCTGGGGTCAACCCATGTTCCTGCATCCTGCTCCTCCACAAATCAGGGTCGATCATACTCCTGCGTTTCGTTAACAGGTGGACTTCATAGCCAGCATCTAACAACGGGACACTCATCCCGAAAGGGTCTGCGCCTCTTACTCCGATCATGTTGCATTGACGCCATACCTCAAACTCCAGGGTGCGATTCAGCTTAAGGTGGGTGTTAAAAAACTTGAAAATCATCAACACACAAGCGGGACCACAGCTGAATTCGGAACTCTGGGCGTAGTAGGGTATTTTGAGCCTCATGGATTACCTTCCTATAGTTTGAAATTGACACTTCAATTTTAGAGTGACTCTTCCCAAATAATCTTTTATCTTTTCCACTCAGTGTACATCCTGACCTGCCCCCAGAAGTTGTACCACATTCAAAGTTAGATTTCTGCCATTTTGTATCCCTCGTGCAGAAATATCTCCGATACAGGTTGCGGCTTCTTCGTTTATTTCCGATTGTAATGGAGCATGGAGGGTCAAAATTTCAAAAACAACACTTCAGGAAGATAGCTATTAAATTGCTGAACCATTGTTTTTAAGAAAGATGTATGAAGCACTAAATATATTTTCTTAAAAATACTGGTAATGCAAATTGTTTCCCCTTATGGTAATTTTCTTAAAAATACCGAATTTTTACCATAGTCATTAAGTACACCTACCTACTGTTGACCTTGCGTTAGTTCTGAAAGATAATAATTTCTTAGCGAAATATTCACGATTGAAGAAGGAGATCAGAGTGAGCTGTAATTAACCACACACCCTTATCTTGAGAAATACTATCATGTTAACCGGCAATTTTGCTTTCATGCTTCAGCCTGTGTTTCTTCAATTCTTCTCCATTCATGTGCATTTGTCTAGACTCATGAGATGGAGTTCGCAGTGGGGGGAGATGACTTGTGTACAGGATGATTGACTGTCAACATGGGGATGGTTAGCCTATTTTGTCCCCTGGTAAGTGTGCACCCATTTCCCGCGTTTGAGTTTATGGCGGAAGTTGGTGGTATCATCCTCAATTATCGTATGCAGAAATCCGATGTGCCGGTTAATCGCTTCCATATACAGGTTGTGGTCAATTGCGAACCGCTCTCTGAAATGGCGCTGAGCATAAATATAGGCGTTCAGATACGATTCAGCAAGCCGCTTCTTAGTAAATTCATAAAAATCTACCGTTTTTCGCACAATTTCGAATTCTGTATCGAAGCCCTTAATGCCCGCTTCCTTATATTCATAATATAAGAATATCAATTTCTCCAGATATGTCCTGTCTGACATCTGTCCCAAGAGATCGGCAGTACCCAGAATGCAGCCTGCAAGTTTCTCATCCGGAGATGAGAACTGTATGGTTTCAATATTGACCATCAAGCCTGTACACCGTATCATATTCGCGACTACCGTTACATCGTCCGGGGTGATCTTGTACGCCTCGCAGTTTTCTCTCAAGAATTGTATGCTTCGCTCCACATGAGAGCTAGTGTACTTCGCCCCCGTGCCGTCATGATCCCAGTCTTCCTGAATATACCCCGTGTCATGCAGCAGTGTGGCGTTGAGCAAATTTATAACAAGATGTACCGGGAAAGGCGATGTTTCTATATTGTGTCCGTCAACCAACCGGATGGCGGCAAGCATTGTATCCAGGGTATGTGAAAGGTTGTGGTACTGGGTATTACATGCCCTGTATCCGGGTATTTTCCCCTCGTAGAGGTTTTTTACAAGGCGATAACTTCTACTAACCGCAGTGAAATATCTTGCCGGATAGTGGTACGAAAAAATCCTCTTCACTTCCGCCATGCTCGCTTTATATGTAGAGGTATCAATGAGGTGTGACAATTGCATCGTAATCCTGAAATCAAGTTGTTTATTCAGCTCAAAGCACCCCCCCCCTTATACCGGGTTGTCATATTCTTCTCTTTTCAAAGGTTTTCTGCCCGTTTGTCCGGATATCGCTGCTGGACAAAGTGAATAAATTCGAGACAGGAAAAAAATATCTCCGTGAGCTCGGGATCGAACTGTGTTCCTGTCCCTTCCTCAAAAATCTTCAGCGCTTTTGTTTCATCCCAGGCTTCCTTGTAGATCCGGGCGGAAGTCAGGGCGTCATACACATCGGCAATGGCTACAATTCTCCCGAAGACCGGAATTTCCTCGCGGGTCTTTCCCCTCGGTTGTCCGTCGGGTTTCGCATATCCCGCCAGTGACAGGCCCGTCCGGAGATCAACATGGCCGGGATATCCCTTACCATCCCATCGTTCATGATGGTTGAGAGCGACGGCCGCAGCGGCTTTATCAAGCTCGGAGAAGCCGTCCAGAAACAGTCTTGCCCCCAGGATCGTATGCTGCTTCATGATATTGAACTCCTCTTCTGAAAGCTTCGCGGGCTTTTTCAAAATGGTATCGGATATGGCCACCTTGCCTACATCATGCAGCATGGCAGACATGCGAAATATATCCCGCTTTTTTGTTATTTCCTTCCCGTCAACTTTCCTCTTTTTTGCCCATCGTTCATAGATTTCAATGGCATAACTGGCCACGCGATTGACGTGCGCCCCCGTCTCCAGGGGGTCCCTCATCTGCGCCATTTTGATTGTCCGGAGGATAATATCCCTGGTCAGCTTGGCGCGCTCGAGAGCAACTGCCGCGGTGTTGGCAAAATGCATCAGCATCCGCTCCTCTTCCGGCGGGAAAGGCATAACGTTGCCGTGTTCATCCTGGGCGTCGATGATCTGCAGAACGCCGATTACATCCCCCTCAGCGGTATTGAGAGGAACGGTGAGCACCGACCGTGTGGAATAACCAACGCGCTCATCGAACCTACGGTTGAAATGATACGGAACCGTCGCCGGCAATTTTGTAGCATCCGGTATATTGAGGATACGTCCCGTTTTGGCAACGAAACCGGCGATGCTGTTTTCATCGATGGGGATGGTAAAATTTACATACGCGAGCTTCTCATTCGGCGGAAGTTTCCGCTGAAGAGTATCGTTCTGCGTATAAGAAAATATAAGAGTCTCGTAATCTCTGAGGTATATGGAACCCGCATCGGCATTTACAAAACGCCTGGCCTCCGTGAGGATGTGCTCCATGAGGATATCGAGATCCTTGGACTGGCCAAGCTCTGTACTCAAGTGGATCAATGTCTCCAGTTTCTCGCGCTCATTCAGCATACGCAATCGCCTTTTTACCCGGAACGGTTTATATTATCTCCATTAGCGCCGAATCTTTATTGCTTTTATCATTTTCATAATCTTTGATCCACCCATATTTTCCTCGGATACGATCTCCATGCCGGCCATCCGGATGTTTTCCCACGGTTTGGCGATTGATGTTCGATCCGAGGAGTGATCGTACGATGGGCAGGTATAAAAATATCGGGCATTACCAGATGAACTTACTGTCAGCTACGAATCATGTCTCAAAATATGATAGTTTCCCCTGGTCAATTCTTCGTTCTTGCGTTCAAGTTCCGTTTGATAAGACATTGCTTTCTGACAGGACAAATCGTCTGATTGTGGATAACAGTCAATAAGGATTAGCGTTTGAAAGGAAGTATGCCCGCCAAAATTGCTGGATGCTTTGTTACAGAAAGAAGCCATTCTTTACAGGTTTAAAAGGGTATTTTAAGATTATGTATGTTTTCTTAAAAATGCTGGTTAATATAGTTCTTCCTG
>PLLV01000083.1 GCA_003142295.1 Syntrophaceae bacterium | reverse complement strand
ATATTCATTCATAATTAGTTAGGTTTGTAAAAGCTGCTTTTAACATTGCTAAAGTAGTGCAATATTTTAACGAGGTATAGTTATGGGCAATCTGTCTCTGAGATTTTTCTATCTCATTCTTCTTTCCTTGGCCTTTCTCACCGTCACATCTCACGACTCTTTTGCCGAGGAGGATACGGCCCATCTTTCCTTTCAAAAGACAGCAACACTAAGTGCAAAGACACGCCCGTACGTAGTTAAGAAAGGGGAGTGGCTGTTTCAGATCATGAGAGCCCAAACGGGAATAACGACACACCGACTCACAGTAATAAAAAAACTAAACCCTGAGATAAAAGATCTAAATAAAATTGAACCCGGCCAGGTCGTTATACTCCCCGAAATGGAACGGCCCCTTATTCTAGAGGGGGAAAAGAGCTCCCCGACAATGAATTATACGATAAGAAAAGGCGATTCCATAAGCCGGATCGCCATGCGTGAGCTAAATGTAAAGTTGCCCGAGCTTAGAAAAGCTGTAGACGATATTAAGCAGCTGAACCCGGATATCAGAAACTACAACATGATATATCCCGGGCAGACTTTGCAGCTGCCGCGCAGAAGCATAGTCATTACTAAACAGGAAGCCGAATCATCCCCTGAAGTTGTTAAAGATGAAGCCAAGGACAAACCCATCATACTGCCACGAGCGCATCTTGATATTATAAAGGTCGTCATCAATAGAATGAATGGATCCCTCATAACGCTTGGCAAATACTATATTCCCATTCCGGAGTTAGGGCAGGTGACGATTGACTGTTCCACAATACCTATTGTTGAGATGGATGACGGAAGTTCGATTTTTTGGGATTTCTCCAATCGGATACCGGACACCTTGAAGAATATGATCCAGTCCAACTGGAAGAACTATCATTCGGTTGAGATAGTTAGTAGTGACGATACTGCTGCAATCCTCCAAAAGATTGTCAATGCCTCGAACACGTATTCAATGACGAGAAGGACAACACCTTACACCATAGGCGCCATCCCGCCGCTTCAGCTCTCCGTAGACTGGATAATCACGAAAAGAACGAAAGAGAACAAACCTTACCTGCAAGGACTGTCATTTGTTTCAGATAATTCACGACTATTGCCCAAGCCAATGATCACATATGCCGAGAGAAACGGCATGATTATGACAGAAATATTAGATGGACAGGGTGTGGCGAGCGCACCGGATGAAAAATATACTTTGCCGCAAATGTCAAAAATGAACGTCAGCACTAATATGGAACTGGTCAATTCCCTGCTTAATGAACTCGGATATCAGACAACCAGAGATACTGAAGTCGGGATACTTGACGCCTCCGCAAGCGGCTTTTACCTCTCTATAAAGGCCGATGTGCTTGCAAAAAAGGGGGATAAGCAAATAATAATCCTCTCAAAAAAAATCCCCCAACAATTCACTGACAGTTTGAAAACCCGGGGCACGGAGATAGTCACTCTCGATGGCGGAGAAACGAAAAAAACGGTTATCGAGACAGTCCTGCGGGCTGCGAACATTCCCTTCTCATTTGCCAGCTTCTCCTTCTCAATCCCCGAAAAGACCGATAAGCCGGCAGGCACCATCAGCTTTCCTGCCTTTAAAATAACGCGAGATAAAGGAGACTTTTATCTCGTCGATTTCGATATAGACCGTGATATATATGGACTGCTCAACAATAAGTGGGAGGTGAATATCGTCAGATATTGAAAGTAAAAGCAATAGGTCTATTCTCAGGGGGACTGGACAGCATCCTTGCAGCAAAGATCATAATGGCACAGGGTGTTGAGGTTACGGGGGTTACGTGCACGACCCCCTTTTTTAGTTCTGAAAAGGCTAAAGCTGCCGCGCAACAAATCGGGCTCCACCTTATAGAAGCGGACATTACGAAAGAACACCTTGATGTGTTAAAGGCCCCCAAATATGGATACGGAAAGAATATGAATCCATGCATCGACTGTCACACCCTTATGCTCAAAATTGCTGGCAGGATCATGGAAGACAGGAAGGCTGATTTTATTTTTACGGGTGAGGTTCTGGGCCAGCGTCCCATGTCCCAGAACAGACAGTCTCTTTATATCGTTGCGAAAAATTCAGGCTATCAGGAGTATATTCTGAGGCCTTTGAGTGCGCTGCTTCTCCCTGAAACAAAACCGGAAATCGAAGGCAAGGTAGACCGTCAAAGGCTCTGTGCGCTCAGGGGGAAAGGCAGAAAGGACCAGATTGAGATGGCAAGGCGCTATGGCATTGACCATTACTCCGCTCCTGCAGGGGGATGCCTGCTCACGGATCCCATGTTCTCCAAGAGACTAAGAGATCTCTTTCGGCACGGCATGGATTTTCGCATAAGAGATATAGAGCTTCTCAAATATGGCAGACACTTCCGAATCAATGAGTTTTCCAAAGCCATTGTGGGGCGGAACAGCATCGAGAACGAGGCGCTCCAAAGACTATCTCACGAGGAGGACATCGTTATCCATATGGAACAATTTCCCGGACCGACCGCTATCGTTCCTTACGGAGGCGACGAAACGACGATTCTCTCTGCCGTATCCCTGTGTGCCTTTTACAGCGACGCTCCAAAAAACGAGGAGGTTATGGCCTTGTGCCGGAGAGGAAATTCTGTAAAGCAAATTAGGGTAAAGGCGGCACTTAGGGAGGATATAGAGTGCTGGTTGATTAAATGAAACTCACGGCAGATGCTGAGGCCTCAGTAAATCATGGATTGTCTTTACAGGATTGAACGTCCCGATTGGCACTTCGACAAAAAGTGTGATCCAGAACGCCATTGAGCCATTCCACAGACCGGGAAGTTCAAGCGCTTTAAGATCCCTGCCCTTTTCGGATTTTTGTGAAATAAAATAGGCGTTTTTATTGACGAACTCATGGAGATCAAATTTGTAAGACCGGTAGTCACGAACCCCACAGACAAGATCGACAGGATTAAAATGGGTTGCCCGTGACCAGATTGCTTTCTGTTCTGTCGATCCCGAATCTATCTGCGACTCCTCAATAATCTGAAGCGACTGCGTTCCATCTTCCCCGTTTACCCAAAAAGGACCTCCACCCGGCTCTCCTTGATTTCTTACCATACCGCATACCCTGATCGGCCGGTTGAGTCTCTTGAAAATAAAAGAGCATTTCTCCGCAAGGGGTAAATCTTCGAACCATGGCGGTATGTCAAGATGAAGCCTCTTTTCACAGAATAACTTCAGTTCCTGCAGGGTTTTTTCGTCCAGTTCAGCTTTGTCTAAGTGCCTCAGGTATCTGAATATCTCGTTCTGAAGGGAGATGAGATAGCCCCCGAGAACCTTCTTGTACAATACGGTGACCGGCTTTAACCTGTCAGGTACTATATTGTCAATATTTTTCAGATAGACTATATCTCCGCCGGTGCCGTTCAGATTATCCAGAAGGGCGCCGTGACCGCCTGGCCTGAAAACAAGCTCCCCCTTTTGATCTCGAAAAGGGCGGTTATCCAAATCCACGGCAATTGTATTGGTAGATGATTTCTGCGTGGAGAGTGCAATATCAAAAGCTACACCATAGTTCCTTTCATAATCCTTTATGATCGCGGACAGGTAATCCGCCACGTCGTTTTGATGCTCCTCTGAGAGGGTGAAATGGACTCTGCATATATGGAGGGCATCTTGCGCATAGAGCGCTGCCTCCACAAGATGCTCTTCAAGGGCAGTACGGCTGCAATCAGAATAAACGTGGAACCTCAAGAGCGCTTTAGGGAGGTTACCGTAGTTCAACCCTTTTGACGCCAGGATATAAGCCAAGATGTCGGCATATCTGTTGTCTTCCATCATCTCTTCAAGATCTTCGCCATCACGTAATATTACGTCACGCAAATCCCTGAAAAATGCTAACCTTTTCAGATCCCTGGCAAGCTCTTCTTTCTGCCGCGTATCCAAACGTCCTTTCTCAAGATATATGTACCATTCCCTGAACATGCGGCTGGCAGCCCCGGAAGCAGGTACAAACTTCAGCACCTTCCTGCCCATCCGGAGCTCTTCTTCATACAGTGTCACCATTTTCGTGAGCTCTTCTTCCGGAAGGCTCACGATACCGTCATTAACAGTAGACGGCCTGTTGAGCTTGACTGGACAAAGACCTCTCTTAAAGAGGTCGATCTGTGCCAGGACTTGTTCACAAGTGAGCCCTTCTTTCTCAATTCGTCTTATGTCTGCTTCTGCAAAAATCATGTTAGTTTGTAAGTCGCGTTTTCTTCTATCCCGTTAGTATGAGCTGGAACTGATAAAGTGCCCCAGCCAAATAAAAAAGGTGCCCCTTCCCTCCTGTCATGCTTGCGCGAGAGCACCTCCGATAAATTCTGAAAATCGCCGCAGCTTAATACATCTCTATTGCTACTTCTTCTTAATCTTTTTTGCCGAGCTCTTGCGGAGCCGGTTCCTTTCCCTCAATAACCGGGATATGTCTTTCTGTCTTCGCGTCGGTCTTTCTCTTGACATGGTAATATGTTTTGCTTCTCCTCCTATTTGGTTGCAAGGAAGATCCAAGGGTTCAAGTGTTTGAACCTTTCACTTGAATCTTTGGCCTCTTGACCCCTGAAGATGATAGCAAATTTCTCGGAGATGATCCTCTATTCCTTTATGTAAAACTGCACCTTTATCCCGCCTGCTTCGACAATGTCACCGTCTTTCAGATCGTATTTATGATCGACTTTCTGGCCGTTTACTTTCAACGTTTTTCCACCTGCAGGCGTGATAAAATACCCTTCTTTCCTTCTATTGACGAGGGCGGCCACTTTGGGGGCGAAGAAGCCTTTAAGATGAATACCGGCTCCGTCTTCCTTACCAATAGTTGTAACTCTCTCTTTGAGAAGATAATCCCTCTTTTCCGTCGATCCTTCAATAACTATAAAACCACCCAGGATCTCAGGCTTCTCCTTGTCCTGAGAGGCCAGTATTTTCTTCTGATCTTCCGCTGCAATTACGACAGTTTCATCCATCGAACGTCCCCGCAGAGCAAAACCCTTGGTGTCCGTTTCTCTTTCCTTTTCCAAAATGACATCAAGAGTATGAACGCCGATAAGGACCACATCTCCGTTATGCAATTCACCTTTAGAAATTTTCTGGCCGTTGATATAAGTGCCGTTCAGGCTACTGGCATCTTCGATGAATAGTGAATGTCCCTCCTTCTTAATCCGCGCGTGATAACCAGATACGGCCTGATTATCGATGACAATATCATTATCCGCTTTTCTCCCGATAGTTATGACGTCCTGATCAAGCGGTATCTCTCTTATTGCGGCTTCTTTAAATTTGAGCAAAACCTTCGCCATATATCACCTCCTGAACCATTCCTTAAAATTTAATAGAAAAGAAATCCAGCTTTTATTCCTGACATATCCCACAATAACCGTTATGTTATCCTTGCCGCCTTGTTTATTCGCCAGTTCTACCAGCCTGTCACATACTGCCGCTGGATCTTTCGTTGACATTGCAAGAGTAAGTATATCGTCATCGGAAACCATTGAGTTGAGACCGTCCGTACATAGTACCAGAATGTCACCGGCTGATAAAGTCAACTCACTAACATCAACTTCAACATCGGAAGCCACACCGAGGGCCCTGGTCAACAAATTTCTTATCTCAGATTTCTGGGCATCTTCCCTCGTTAATAGCTCACGTTTCACCTGTTCATAGACTACCGAATGGTCATCAGTCAGTTGTTCAATATCACCAGCTCTTACCAGATAAACCCTGCTGTCACCGACATGGGCGATGCTCAATCTATTCCTGTTGATTACAACTGCTGCCACCGTTGTGCCCATACCCTGCCAGCCTGCATTGCTTTTTGCAGCCTCATATATGGCCTTGTTGGCAAGACGTACTGAGGAGCCAATCGCCTTTGCCATTTCGGAATATTCTTCGTCGAATTTCCCGATAAGTGCCGCCCGACCCTCTTTAAACGCCTTAAAATAATCCCTTATTACATCGACAGCCAGCTTACTCGCAATTTCTCCGGATGCATGTCCTCCCATGCCATCGGCAACCGCAAGAATACCCGCCTTGTCATCAATGTAAAAACTATCCTCGTTGTTGGTTCTGACAAGTCCTATATCTGTTCTGCCGCGAGCAATAATTTCCACTGTTATCTCCTAAAGGACTGTTCATTGAGCAAGGGCACTGGCGAGTTCCCTTCCCTGCTGGTATCGCCCCTCTCTGTCTTTAGAGAGCAATCTCTCAATAATGGAAATTAAATTATCGGGTATATTCGGCGCCAGATCCTTAAGCGGCGCGTGTGTCGAGTTCGTTATATTAAACATGAGGGTAGTGATATTGTCCCCCTGAAACGGCTTTTCACCAGTGAGCAGCTCATAGAATACTACACCCAGTGAAAAAAGATCCGATCTACCATCTACATGGTGACCTACAATCTGTTCCGGCGACATATAGCTCGGTGTTCCAATAACTGCGCCCGTCTTGGTACTTGAAGAGGTCATAACCCTGGCAATACCGAAATCAGTAACTTTGATTTCCCCGTTTTTCAAAATCATGATGTTTGCAGGTTTGATATCCCGGTGGACTACTCCGCTGCAATGGGCATAATCAAGAGCCTGGGCCACTGATGAGATAATCTTCGTTACTCCGCTAAGAGGCAACAAATTCTCCTTCTGGCAATATTTGGTCAGGTCGTTGCCGTCAAGAAGTTCCATAGCCATGTATGCAAGGTCGTAATCCTCGCCGACGTCATAAATGGTAACAATATTAGGATGAGAAAGTTTGCCCGCAGCCTCAGCTTCTCTGAAGAACCTCTTCTTAACTTCCGCAAGCTGCTCTTCATCGACCTCTTCATATCGCAGTGTCTTGATTGCAACTTCCCTGTTGATCTTGGGATCTTGACCCAGGTACACAACTCCCATAGCCCCCCGGCCCAGTTCCTTTATGACCTCATAGCGCCCGAGAGTAGGCTTTGTCTCTGCGCCGTCCATGAGTAACGTTGTATCTTTTTTAGCGCCCCCAAGGCCGAATATCATCGTATCCCCTGCCACCTTCAGTTTCTTGGCCCGTTTCTCAATGTCCTTAAAGTTTCCCGCCTGCGCAATATGCTCGTAGACGGCGACGGCTTTGTTAAACATGCGCTTTCTCTCAAAATCGAGGCCCAAGTTATACAGCAACTCTTTAACCGACTTATCCTCAACAGGACATTTACAGAACTTTTCGAAGGCCAAATCGAGCATACCTTGTCCCTGGAACGAAAGTCCCAGCATTTTATTGGTTTCGTAACTGTCTGCCTCGATACGCTCCTTTGCCTTTTCTGCAAAAAGGTATCCCTTTGTAACCACCAAGGTATAGCCGATCAGGAGAAGGAGGGACGGATGAACAAGTTTGATCCAGTATCTGTAATTTACCAGAAGATACATTCCCGCGCCGATCCAGATTAGCAGGATGATCAACGATGCAATGGCACTGATCCTAATTTTCAGCCTGGGTATGATCAAGGCCAGAAACAAACCAAAGAAAATAGTAACCCCTATTTCCAAAGAGAATGCCCAAGCCGGGCGCATGATATGATCACCTGAGAGGATATTGTCGGCTACATTGGCAATGATACCCCAGGATGGAACATTAGGTCCAATAGGTGTAACCTGTAAAGTGCCGAGGCCGATTGCGCTCTGGGCAATGATAACAATTTGATCCTTGAATGCCTCCGGAGGTGCCTTGTTACTGACCACATCATAGAAAGAGAAATAAGGAAAGCTCTTGCTGAAACCTATGAGCATCTCACCTTTGTCAGATGTGGCGATGTTGTTATTTCCAAAATTCACTCCACCAGCGATACTCACATCTCTTATATCGTAGTTCAAATATTTCAAGGATAGTTGAAGTCCGAATGACGGGTATGCCCGCCCTTCGTAATATACAACGAGAGGTTCACTTCTTACTGTTCCATCAGCATCGGGAACAACATTAATGTGCCCAAGAGCTAACGCTTTCATGGCAAAATCAGGAATTGGCGGGGCAATCTGTCTTGCCGCTATGCTTCCCTCCTGGGTCGCTGCGGGTATAGAATTCTGTTTCAGATAATCCGGAATTTCAGATCCTTTGCTGCCGATTGAACTGCTCAGGATGAAAACCAGGGGCAATACAACTTTTTTACTCTCTCCGATGGCTGCCCCAAGTATTGCATCATTGTCCAGTTTCTTCTCTGTGTCTTTCAGCGAGGTATAGATGCTGTTAACCTGCACATCTTTAAGCACGTCAGCGTTACTCTCTATATTTTTGAGAATATCGCGTACCTCAGTTAGCCCTTGGTTCATATCACTTTCAGAATAGATGATATTTACCCCTATTACTTTTGCTTCACACTTGTTGAGAAATTCTATCATGCGTGCTATATGACCTCGCGGCCACGGCCATCTGCCAATCTTGGCGATACTCTCATCATCTACTGCTACAATCACAATGGGAGAATTAGAAGCCTTATCCTTCAAATTGGAAACTGCGTCATAGACCTTGTATTCTAAATATTTCGTCGGCATCCATTCAAAATAGAAAGCAGCGATCGTCAAGGCTGTAAGAATTGCCCCGATTATAATATCTGAAATGACTGATCCAATTAACTTGTTCATATATTCCCTCATTATTATCGTATAAAGACAGGAAAAGATACGCCTCGGCGGTCACCCGTTGTTATTACCTGGCACCAATGCCTTTAAAATTCGCAGACACTATATCATATTTTTTACCAGAGTATCGGGCAAATTCCAGAAAATATTTCCACAAGTGAAAAATTTCTCATATTTAATCTTGCATATCACGAAAAAATCCCCTTCCGGGGCTTTGAAACTTTTTTACTGCCGTAGAGAGCAACCCTTGCATCAACAATAACCGCATGCAATATGAGTATCTTGAACCGGTAAATCCGTCATTCCGTGATTGTGCTGTCGCTTTTTACACTGTCCATTTCTATAGGGACGCGCATGCCCCGCTAAGCATGCTCTGGCGTGTGGGCGTACCAAACTGCCGTACTTGGCTTTTGGGCAATGGAAGACTGGCTCAAGCTTTGCCACGAAAACGGCGCAAATATCTCCGCACCACTTTCTGGAATGAATCAAGATAGATATACATGACGGGAGAAATATAGAGGGTCACAATCTGCGAGAATATGAGACCTCCGACGACGGCCATTCCCAGTGGTCGCCGCGATTCGGCACCTGCGCCCAAGCCGAGGGCAATAGGTAATGTTGCCATGAGAGCCGACATGGTTGTCATCATGATCGGACGGAACCGAATGAGCGCGCCCTGGAATATCGCTTCCTCTGGTGTCTTGCCTTCCTTCCTTTCCGCATCCAAAGCAAAATCAATCATCATGATCGCATTCTTCTTGACAATCCCTATCAGCATGATGATCCCCACCAGGGCGTACAGATTAAGATCAATGTGGAAAATCAGCAGCGTCAGAAGCGCCCCGAGTCCCGCAGAGGGCAGNNACCAGGATGGCAACGAGGATCAGTATCCCAAGCCCCGCCATCGATGACTTGAAGGCCTGGGCTGTGCCCTGCAAGCTGCCTGTTATTGTCGCCGGAAGAATCTCCCTTGACGTCTTCTCCACCCCAGCCACGGCATCGCCCAGCGATTTCCCGAGCGCCAGATTAAAGGAGACGGTCACAGCCGGTAGTTGGCCGAAGTGATTAACGGTAAGGGGACCTACCGTTCGGTCCAAAACCGCCACCGTGCTGAGGGGAACGAGGTTGCCGGAAGATGATCGGATGTAAAGAAGGGAAAGCGCAGTGGGATCCATCTGGTACTCCGGCTCAAGTTCGATAATGACCCAGTACTGGTTTGTCGGTGCATAGATCGTCGAGATCTGACGGGATGAGTATGCGCTTGAGAGGGCATCCTCTATTTGACCCGCGCTGATGCCAAGGGCTGAAGCCTTATCTCTGTCGATCCTGACATAGATCTGGGGGCTTTTTATCTGCAGGTCACTCGTCACATCCAGAAAGCCCGGCAGTGCCCTCAGTTTTCCCTCTAAGACGGGGGCGTATTTGTAAAGCTCGCTTATGTCCGCGCTCTGGAGGGTATACTGGTATTGGCTCTTAGTCAAAAGGCCGCCGACATTTATGGGCGGCGGGTTTTGCATAAAGACCCTTATGCCCGGAACCGTAGCAAGCTTAGGCCTGAGTTCCTGAATCACCTGATCCGCGCTTAGGGAGCGTTCCCCCCGCGGCTTCAGGCGGATGAACATACGGCCTATGTTGGATGATACCGTGCTACCCACCGCACCTACGTTTGACATGAAGTCACTGACGTTTGGGTCTTGCCGCACGATCTCGGCAAGCTTCTTTTGGTGCGCCATCAGCGATTCAAAGGATATGTCCTCCGCTGCTTCCGTAAAAGAGACAATTTGACCTGTGTCTTCGCTGGGAAGGAATCCTTTGGGCGTGTAGAAATAAAGTACGATAACAGCCACTAAGAATAGAATAGAAACGACGAGAGTCGTCCGCCTATAATGCAAGGCCCACTTAAGGCTTATTTCATACGCACCGCGCATGCCCTCGAAGAACCGTTCAAAAATCTGGTAGAGACGGCCGTGTCTCACCTCGGCAGGCGGACGGAGGAAACGGCTGCACAGCATAGGCGTCAATGTCAGCGATACAAATCCGGAGATGAGAACTGCAACGGCGATAGTGACGGCGAACTCATGAAGCAGTCTTCCGACGATACCCCCCATGAAGAGAACCGGAATGAACACGGCAACGAGAGAGAGGGTCATAGAAAGTATGGTAAAGCTTATCTCGCTCGATCCCTTGAGGGCAGCTTCCATTGCCCCTTCGCCTAGCTCCATGTGTCGGACAATATTCTCCAGCATGACGATGGCGTCGTCGACCACAAAACCAACGCACAGCGTGAGGGCCATCAGCGACAGGTTATCGAGGCTATAACCGCAAAGATACATTACTGCAAAGGTTCCTATGATTGACATCGGCAAGGCAAGGCTCGGGATGATCGTAGCGGAAAGGTTGCGGAGAAAGACAAAGATCACGAGAATGACAAGACCCAGGGCCAAGAACAAGGTAAGCTGAACATCGTGAACCGAGTCCTTTATGGGCACGGATCGGTCATAGAGGATGTCGAGATTCACCGACGCCGGAAGATCTGCACGAAAGCTTGGAAGAATATCTTTAATAGACTGTACGACCTCGATCGTATTGGTACCGGGCTGGCGAAGGATGGCAAGAACAATGGCCCGGGTGCCATTGAACCAAGCGGCTACCTTGTCGTTCTGGACGCTGTCGATGACACGACCAATTTCCCCGAGTCTGACCGGCGCGCCGCCGCGATAGGCCACAATTAGAGGCCGGTAAGCTGCTGCATCATTTAGCTGCCCCGTGGCCTGCACGATGAAGGCCTGGTGGGTTCCCCAGAGGGTGCCGGTAGGAAGATTGACATTCCCTGAGGCGATTGCACTTGCCACCTCATCTATACCGATTCCTTTAGAAGCCAAAGCCTTCGGATCAAGACGGGCGCGGACAGCATACTTCTGGGACCCATACACCATCACCTCAGCCACGCCGCTGATCATGGAAATACGTTGCGCAAGAAGATTCTCCGCATATTCATCAACCGTCGAGAGAGGCAAAGTTGCCGTACTCATGGCGAGGTAAAGTACCGGCTGATCAGCCGGGTTTACTTTCCGAAAGGTCGGCGGCGTCGGCATGTTTTGAGGGAGCTGGCTTGCCGCCGTAGATATGGCAGTTTGAACGTCCTGAGCCGCCGCATCAATGCTCCTGCTCAAATTGAATTGCAGGGTAATCTTGCTGATGCCGAGACCGTTCGTTGATGTCATGGAGTCCAAACCGGCAATGGTGGAGAACTGTTTTTCAAGTGGTGTCGCGATGGCGGAAGCCATGGTTTCCGGGCTCGCTCCCGGCAGGCTGACGGAAACAAGGATCGTAGGAAAGTCCACGTTGGGAAGGTCGCTGACGGGAAGGGAACGGTAGGCAACTGCACCAAAGAGGAGTATCGCCGTCATGACAAGCGTTGTCATAATCGGCCGACGTATAAAGATCTCTGAAAGATTCATATGGGCCCTTTCCCGTATCGAATCAAGGCGTCTCTTTAATCATCACTTGAGCCCCTGGTATGATCCGCAACTGACCATCCGTGACTACCCGCTCTCCCACTTGGATACCCTTCACGATGACGGTCTCTCCGCCAATCGTGGCTCCTATAGTAACGGGTCTCATATCCGCTGTGAGATCCGGCTTGACGACAAAGACGTATTGTCCTGATTGGCCTGTCTGAATGGCTTGTGAAGGAATGGTTATTGCGTTGGGCTCCTTTCTCAGCGTCAGGACTACAGTAACAAACTGGCCGGGCCAAAGACGCTTATCACTGTTGGCAAAAGTTCCCTTGAGGATGATTGTCCCCGTTACTTTATTTACCGTATTGTCTATGAAGGTAAGTAACCCTTGCTCGGGACGTTCATCTTTGGAGATAAAGGCTTCCACTTTGAGTTTTTCGTTCGTCTGGTACTTCTTAACTGCAGGCAAATCCTTTTCGTTGACGGTGAATGTGACATAGATTGGCTGGATCTGGTTGATGACAACCAGTTCCACGTCATTGGCCTTGACGATGTTTCCCTGATGCAGCTTCAGTGATCCTGTCCGCCCGCCAATAGGGGAATGAATAGAGCAGTAATGGACCTGGACGCGATTATTCTCAATGACGGCCTTATCTGCCTTCAAAGTAGCTTCCAGTGCTGCTGCATTTGTCCGGACCTGGTCATACTGTTGTCTCGTCACAAATTGATCCTCCAAGAGGGCCGTATACCGCTCCAAGTCCACTTGCGCGTTTTTCGCCTGGGCCTCATCCCTTGCCAGATTGGCCTCTGCCTGCTTTACTGCCTCCACATACGGACGGCAGTCGAGTTCAAAAAGAAGATACCCCTTTCCAACGTCCTGGCCTTCCTTGAAATTGACTTTTGTAATTTCTCCGGTAATTTGTGTTTTCACCGATATGGTCTGATAGGCTTCGACATTCCCGATTGCATTAATCTGCACGGGAATTGTCTTCTCCACTGCTGAAGCTACTACAACCGGCACGGGAGGGGGAGCGGGTTTTTCTTTCTTAGAGCAGCCATAAATTAACGTCGCAGCGACAAATGAGAAGATTAACAACATTCCCAAATTGACAACGAAATACTTTGACGAATTATCAGTCATATTGCATTTTCCTATCTTGCCTCATATATATTATTCATCGCCTTGTTTTATGTAATACAAGAATCTGCTTTACGGCGAAGGCCCTGCGGTAATTCCTTGTCAATTTCCATCTCCGGAGAAAGGCACAAAACAAATTTACAGTTCTTACGACTGGTCACCCATGACTGCTTTCAGAAGTGTCCCCGTTGCTTTTTTCATCTTCAAAATGGC
>PLLV01000206.1 GCA_003142295.1 Syntrophaceae bacterium | reverse complement strand
ACATCCCGGGTAGAATTTCAGATATTGAGAATAAACTGATGCCGCTGCCACATTACAAGAATTGTTTCGTCTGTGGCGTAGGTCGCAGTCACCCCGGGCTCAAAAGGAGCTTCCATTTTTTGGATAGTAATGAGTCATCAAGAAAAATAGTCGTTTCCACAGTCGGCTTCGATACGCGGGATGGCGAAGCCTTTTACCTCTTTCAAAGAAACAATATCATCCATCCTATAGCATCGCTGGCTCTTTTAGATGAAACGATGGGATGGGCGGGCTTCATGGCCTCTGCGAGCGGCGCCGTAACTGTTCGCATCTCTTACACCCTTTATCGAGATATCCGCGTCGGGGAGAGGGTTGTTGCCTTCGGGCGCGGTGATAAGGTAAGAAGGAATGCCGGATCCAGGCTGTTGTTCTGGGCTTCCGGCGGTGTAGCTGCCGTCAATAAGGATGGTATTTTTGAGACTGTCATTGCAGCGTCAGGGCAATGGTTGGGGGTGCCGGAACTTACTCGACAGATGAAAATAGAACTCATGCCGAAAGAACTTACCGAGCGGGCTTTCAGATTTTCAGGTGCGCTGTGACCTTGCAACTGATTTTTTCTTGCCTCTATCAAGAAGATTGACGTAGAATCAGCCATTCCCGTATCTAAATCTCGGGACATAACTGGACAAGACTATAAGTACTTGACCTCTGTAAAGTCTATATGAAATACCAGCCAGAACTTTAACCAAATGTTTATCATTCTATACCGGAGGTGAACCATGAAAATTACAAGTCTCGATCAGGTAGAAAAGACGAGGATGGCAATGGAAGGGGCTAAGGATGTCCTGAAGCAGGTGCCCATATCGAAATCTGACGGCACACCTGTTTATTCTTTCAGGGTATTCACGATCATGCCCGGTGGTCACACCCCTTATCATACCCACCCTTTTGAGCACCTGAATTATATCATAGAGGGTGAAGGCGCTCTTGTTACGGAAAGCGGTGAAGAACGTCCGGTGAAGAAAGGGGATTTCGCCCTCGTACTGCCTGGCGAAAAACATCAATATAAAAACAGGTCAAAACAGAATTCCATGGTTATGATCTGTGCGGTGCCGAAGGAATACGAGTGATCTCAACGGAAATATAGATTACTTTCTCCCTCCTCAAAGTTAGAATGTCCTGATCGCATGCGCCTTCATCGTTTGCGGAGGGTATGATTGGCGACTGAAGGTAGTAACATGGAAAAGGCTTCCGATGTGAGCAAGAAGGTCACCCTGCTTGTTACGACGGCAGCATCTTTTCTTACTCCCTTCATGGGATCTTCCATCAATATAGCCCTCCCGTCAATTAGCCAAGAATTTTCCATGAGCGCCGTCCTTATGGGCTGGGTTGCTTATTCTTTTCTGCTCGCCGCCGCCGCAGTCCTTGTTCCTATCGGGAAGATCGCTGACATCTGGGGAAGGAAGCGGATCTTCTCTATCGGATTAGTCGTCTACACACTATCTTCCTTTTTCTGCGCTATTGCCGGCTCCTCATACTCCCTCATCTCTTTCAGGCTGCTCCAGGGCGTTGGTGGAGCCATGATTTTCGGACCGTCCATCGCCATTCTGACGTCCGTCTTTCCGTCGGGTGAGAGAGGCCGTGCCCTTGGCATCAATGTCGCCTCCGTCTATATGGGTCTGTCTGCCGGACCCTTCTTGGGCGGCTTTCTTACGGAGCATTTCGGCTGGCGCAGTATATTCCTGATCAATGTTCCCTTCGGCGTGACTATCTTAATCCTTATGCTGTGGAAGATTAAGGCGGAATGGGCCGAAGCGAGACACGAACATTTCGACTTTAGAGGTGCCTTCCTGTATATGGCAGCACTTTCGGCTTTAATGTATGGATTTTCTTCGCTGACACGAGCTCTCGGGGTCTGGCTTGTCGTCATTGGCCTGATCTTGATTGTTATCTTCACCTTCCGGGAAAGAAAGGTAAAGAATTCCCTTCTCGACATCACGTTGTTTCGTCATAACACAGTCTTCGTCTTCTCGAATCTGGCAGCCCTGATCAACTATAGCGCCACTTTCGCCGTGTCCTTTCTCCTCAGTCTCTACCTTCAATATATCAAAGGGTTGAGTCCCCTCAATGCAGGCGTGATCCTCGTTGCACAGCCGGTCGTACAGGCCATTTTTTCACCTTTTGCCGGAAGGCTTTCCGACAGGATTGAGCCGCGCATCGTTGCCTCCATTGGGATGAGCATCACCGCCTTTGGCCTGGGGCTTTTGATTCTCCTTAACAATCAGGCATCCATTCTTTTCATCGTGGCCATCCTTTTTATGTTGGGATTAGGCTTCGCTCTTTTCTCCTCGCCGAACACCAATGCCATAATGAGCTCTGTAGAGCAGCAGTTTTATGGTGTTGCGTCCGGAACTCTGGCCACGATGCGCATCACGGGGCAAATGTTGAGCATGGGGATCGTGATGCTGATCTTCGCGCTTCACATAGGAGACGTTCCTATCACGCCGGAAGAGTATCCAGCGTTCATGGGAAGTATGCACAGCTCCTTGATAGTGCTGAGTCTGCTCTGTTTCGGCGGCATCTTTGCTTCGCTTACCAGAGGCAAAATCCGTTAGCTCTTTACTTTCCATGAAAGATATGGTCAGATCCTGCGATTCCAATAGAGCAAAGCAACATGGAAGAAAAGTATAGGAGTCGGCAGAAATCTAAAAGTTAAAGTATGATAAAAATTAAGAAGTGGGCCAACTGACAAATGGCAGAGAAAAACTAAAATTAAAAAATAAAATCTGTCTCCAAATATGGGAGGAGGCTTGAACATGCTGATGATAGAAGACTTACAGGTAAAAATCGGTGACCGGGAGATTCTCAGGCATATCGACCTGGAAATCAAGCAGGGGGAAACGCATATTTTATTTGGTCCGAACGGTTCGGGTAAGACGACGCTCCTCATGACGATCATGGGCTATCCTCAATATACCGTTACGGCGGGGAAAATTTCTTTCAAGGGCGAAGATATTACATATATGCCCATCAATGACAGGGCAAAACTCGGCATCGGCATGTCCTACCAGCGTCCACCAACTATTCACGGTCTCAAGACCAGACAGATGATAGAGATATGTGGGAGAGGAAAAGCTGATCCCGAAACACTCGCCGCAGGGGTCAATTTTACGGACTTTCTGGACCGCGACATTAATGCAGGTTTCTCCGGAGGCGAAATAAAACGGTCCGAGCTCCTACAGTTAATGGCGCAGGACCCGGACCTGCTTCTGTTCGATGAGCCGGAATCAGGCGTAGACCTGGAGAATATTTCCCTCATCGGAAATTCTATCAGCACACTCTTACAGAGAGAATTCAAGGACGATGCCGGAAAGTCTCACAAGGAACAGCGAGCCGAGCGGACCAAGATGGGACTTATTATAACCCACACGGGATTCATTCTGGATTACGTTACAGCGGACAAAGGGCAGATGCTGTATGATGGATATTTGAGCTGCAAGAGCAATCCGTTGGAGATATTCAGATGCATCAAAGAGGCAGGATATGGTGAATGTTTGCGATGTACGACGTAATCGATGAAAAAGCTGCTCAAGCCAAAGATAAGAAGGCGGCTATCGGGCCTGATATCGATCTATCGTCCTTCACAGCAGACCCCGTAGAGCATGCCTACCTGAATGATCTCACTAAGCTGCCTGCGATAGACCAGCAGAGAATAATTCAGGCGGGCGTGGACGCCACAGAAACCGGACGTTCGGGGACGTATCTTCAGAAGGACACATCTGTTGTGCATGCACACTCCCTGCAGGATGGTCTGGAGGTTCTCCCCATCAAGCGGGCCCTCAAGGAATGCGACTGGATCAAGGATTATTACTGGAAACTTGTCTCCGTTGACGCAGATAAATACACCGCGCAGGCGCAGCTCAATCTGCATGACGGCTATGTTATTCGGGCGTTGCCGGGAAGCAAGGTCATATATCCTGTTCAGGCGTGCCTGTACATTGATAAGGAAAACTTGAGCCAGTATGTCCACAACTTAATCATCGCTGAAGAAGGGTCAGAACTCCATGTTATTACCGGCTGCGCAACGGCGTCTCACTTGAAACGTGGGCTTCATGTGGGCATTTCAGAGTTTTTCATCAAGAAGAACGCTAAATTGAGTTTCACCATGATACATCACTGGTCCGAGGAGATGATGGTCCGTCCGCGTTCAGTGGCTATAGTAGAAGAGGGAGGCCTTTTCCTCAACAATTACATCTGTATGCGGCCAGTAAAATCTCTGCAGATGTATCCGACGACTCACCTCGTAGGTAAGGGGGCAGTCTCACGTTTTTACAGTCTTCTGGTGGGAAGTCCCGGATCGGAGCTCGATGTGGGCGGTCGCATTGTCCTCAAAGCGGAAGATACGCGGGCAGAAATAATCGCCCGTGCCATCAGTAACGGCGGCCGGATCATCTCCCGTGGTGATCTGATCGGCGAAGTTACCGGCGTGAAGGCCCATCTTGAGTGTCGGGGTCTGCTCTTAAAAGGTGGCCTCATCCATGCAATTCCTGAGCTTCAGGGAAAGGTGGATGGTGTAGAAATGTCACATGAGGCGGCCGTTGGCAAGATTGCTCAGGAAGAAATCCAATATCTCATGTCGCGGGGGCTCGCGGAAGATGAGGCTACATCTACGATAGTCCGCGGATTTCTCAGTGTTGACATCCCGGGGCTGCCACAGCAATTGAAGGCAGAAATAGAACGGGCTGTAAGTATGAGCGAAAAGGAACTTATGTAGTAAATAAATTGGACCATTCATCTTTGGCGGCCATTGCCATACCGCAGTTCGTGGCATACAGAACAAGGGCTTTCAACACATCGGCGAACGTAGCCGTTAGTACGCCTACACGGCGGCACAGTCTTTCTTCAGCGTTTCACCTGCAGGGGTGGTTAGCGTTAATATCTTATCGGTCTATGGTTATAATCCTGACCCCAACCTGATACTATCGGTAGGTGGCGCGAGACTAATAACCAACTTCACTATACAGGCAGTTCATAACGGCGGTGGTTCGGTCTTTACCATTGATCAGACGGGTGATGTTACAAGAAGCTAAGTTCTGGCGACGTCCTGGCAACACCAGGGGATAGGTCGTAGCCATTAGGAAAGGGTGATGCCCGCAGAGGCATCACCCCAGGCAGAAAATTTTTCCCTTATACACTCATAAAATCCCCAACTCTTTCCCCAGCTCTTTGAACTGCTTCGGAAATTCCGGCTGAAAGTTCAGATAGACAGGCACGGGATACTGTACGCCGACTTTTTTTCCCGCCACCTCCAGAGCCTGAACTAATTCTGCAAGATGCCTGCCCGGCAGTGCGAAGACAATTTCATCGTCCTGGGTCATGGAAAAAACACGGTCTCCCGTACCGGGGATGGCAATATGCGGCGCCTGATCTTTGAACGGGGCAAGGAGGTATTCGGTGCATTCAATTTTACCTCCAAAGTTACCCTGAACGCGTTGACCTGTCCCATAAGTCCAGGCATGTACAAGTCGCATCAGCTGGGCTGGGTTTCCATAGAAGGCAACCGTGTCCGGCTCAAAATTCGCCCTGTGCAGGGGTGAAAGCAAAACGGCTCCATACTCGTCTTTCTCCAGGCGTCTGATCGAGACAGCTTCCTTCTGCCCGACCTCTTGACTTTTCGAGTAACTTCCGTCGCAGAAGAGCCTTCCCAGAGAGGCCGCCGAATCCATGGAAGTGCTAAAGCCAAAGGCAATAGCAGCGGGAACGCAAACAACGTCATCCTTTGTCAGGCCCACTGTCCATCCGTATATCCGGGCCATAGTGACAGCCTGGCATATGGCTATCTTTTTCCCGAGGGCCACAGAGGGTTGACGCGTCTTCTCGGGGAAATCTTTTTTGTCCTTCAAGAACTTCACCGCCACGGGGAAGCTCTTGAGCCTCAATGTATTTCTTATAAGATCAGCCGCTTCTGTTAAAGTCTGTCCCACCATAATTAATGCCTCCTTTTCTTTTCAAAAAAATTAATGACGAAAGACAATCTCAACCTCGCTGCTCACTGCTTCAAGTATTTTGCATAGACGGTCTTGTTTCAGATTTCAAATGCAAATGCCGCATGCCAATATCTGGAGAAGAGCAACGCGTAACTGGTGCAGCAAATGCCCTTCCTGTGATCTTTCAGACGGCAGAAAAAGATCATCCCATAAGTAAAACAATCTTCTCTTACGGGACCATAAGAGCATCAGTAATGATTGCATCACCTCTATACCTCAAAGAGGCCTCGGTCGCTTCTCGTCAATATCTCGTTACCTTCCTTTCTGATGAGAATCATGTCCTCCAGTTTGACGACTCCTGCGGACTCATCCAGCATGTGCATATCCAGAGCTATGACATAGCCATCCTCCACCGGGGATTGATCGTATTCCGATGGAATGGGAGGTTCATTCAATTCCAGCCCGATTCCATGGCCTATGAGACGCGACCTTTTTCCCCCACCGAAACTCTGGAATTGGCCTTCTCTGCCAAGGGCCGACGCTTTTTCAACGGCCATCCTGTAGATGTCACTGCACCTCATTCCTGCCTTCATATTACCGATGAGATGGTCGGCTATGGTCCTTAAATCGACGTACATGGACATGGCGCTTTCGTTTGCCTTTCCCAAACAGTAGGTCCTTGTCTGGTCCGCATGATAGCCTTCAACAATTACGGGTATATCTACCATGACCAAATCTCCCTTGGATAATCTTCTTCGTGAAGGGCCTGCCGGTACAGATGGACTAAGCCCCACACCTGTGATCGTATAAACGACGCCGCTGGTCTTGAAGAGATTCTCCCCCGAAGAAATCGGTCCACGGCTCATAAAAAAGTCCGGTTGCCGGATAAAGAATATGCCTTCATGCCCTGCCAAGCGATGGGCGTTCTCGACAGCGGCAGCGAGTTCCAACTCTGTGATGCCCTCCTTCAAGGCAGCAAGGACAGCCTCGTGACCCCGGTGAATGGCTTCGCAGGCTTTTCTGACTTTTTCTATTTCTGAAGGGTCTTTTGTTTTTCTCTGTTCCAGAATGACAGGGCTGATGTTTACGAAATCGCAATTACGGAAAGCCTTCTTGAACTGATCGAATTGTTCTACCGTCAAGACATCCAATTCAGTGCCTATCCGACGGGCGCCTTTACCGAGATCGTCAGAAATTTTATTGAAGATATTATCCAAACGGCGTTCTTCCTCAACTTTTTCCTTGTCTACAAAGACATCGTTGCGGGCGAAATCGTAGCCACTTCTTATGAACAGACGGTAATCGTCAGGTAGAATCACGAGGTAAGAAGGCTGTGCAGTACCCGTGTAATAAAAGACGTCTCGCGAGTAAAAGATTAGAGCGCCTGCAAGATCCTGCTCTCCAAGCTTCTTCTGCAGATGGTGTATCCGATCATGCGGTTTCATAATGAACCTCCTGCTGCCTTATGATTCAGAATATTCTTTCCACCTCATAGGCCAGTTCTGTTTTGCCCTCATCACCGTAAAGGCAAGAAGTGTTTGGAAGCATACATCTTGCCTTTTCGGCTAATGACTGGATTTCGTGCGCCTGCGGAGCCCGCCATGGCAATCCCTGGATGGGGAGATAAGCATCTATCCTGAACGGAATCGCTGGATCAACGGAGGCAATGAAATCAGCGATCCTCAGCACCTCATCCTCATCAACGTAGTCTGGTATGAAAACAGTTTCAACATGAAGCGAGACGGATTTCGATGCGGCGATCTCAGTGAAATTCCGCAATATAACCTTGTTGTCAACACCTGTATAGTCCCGATGCAATGCCGGCGTTATAGCTTTGATACTGAAAATAACCTCGTCCACCATCGACAGGGGTGGAAATTTTCTGCCGTTAGTAAGAAGAACAAAAGAACAATCCTTCGACTGCTTCAAAAAAGCCAGAATACGGGGCAATATTGGGTCGCATACCGGTTCGGCACCCATGAGGACGATCTGTTTTAACGATAGAGGATCGAGAAGGAGCATGAGTTTTCGTAGCGTCAGAAAACGGGTGGGGCGCTCGCTCTCGTATGACGGGTCGTAGATACGTAAGCGTGTTTCCGGAAGGTGACAATCAAAGGCCTCCTTCTTTAAGAGGCACAGTTTGCACCGGAGATTACAGCCCCAGAAATAGAGGCAGCCTACGCTGTGTTCCCTGGAGTATGTTATGTGATAGACATTTGTACTTCGGGAATTATTTTTCTTCGTTGATTTCATGAGAAAATTTGTAAAATATAAGGCACATTATTTATGGTTAGAGCAATTGAGACGGTTAGTTTGTGAGGGTAACTAAGTAACGAAAATTCTTTGAATACAGTGTATATTTAAAGATTGATCCGACGTTGTCAAGGGATTTTTGAAGGCTGGAAAGTAACTTATGTTTCAAGAAATTCTTTAAAGTTACCGGTGGTCTCCGTAATTAATAGATACTGCTGACTAACAGTAATCCATAGCGGAATCCGAGCACAGATGCCACGTCCGGCAATCAGCAGCATGAAGTCTCTTCCTGATCCCCGGTTTGCCCGCAAGATTCTATCGGACCGCAACAGGGCGCGTCGCTTCGGCCCAGCATGGAGTTTATGACTGCGGCAGCGCAGCCCACACCTGCTTGCACGGAAAACGCCCCGGTAGGGCAATTACGGCTGCAGGCCCCGCATTCCATGCAGGCGTCTCTGTCTTGAATCCATGCGCGGCCTATGCCATTTATAGCAATGACCGCCTGGGGGCAGACCTCGCTGCACATGCCGCAACCGACACATTTTTCCTCATTGAGCTCGAGCGTTACCACATCTTTCAGATAGGTCATTCTTTCCATTTGCAAGCTCCTACGCGATAAAGCGAGACACAAGCCAGAGACCAACACCGGCAACGCCAGCGCCGATCTCCAAAGGTATGGCAAATCGCATTTCCTTTTTTACTCCCGAAAGGGAGGTATACGTTGAGGCGCCGGTAAAATTCATGGCCATATATGCTGCTAAAGCCGGTATCAGCAAGAGCCATGACAGAGCTTCGAGCCTTCCTGGCCAGAAAGTGAGGTCGGGATTCCTCATTATCAGGAGGACGAATGCAGCAACTACACCGACGGTACAACCCTTGAGCGAAAAAGCCCTGCCGGGAAGAAGAGGGAGCAGGATCGGCGTCAGGACAGCACCGGAAATGATTGCCATCAATATGGCAACGACAGCAAAAAAGCCATAATTCATCACATTTGCCCAGTATCCTGCGGGTCCCCCCAGGCCTCCGAGAAGGAAGAAGAGGAGCATGAGAAGAATAGCTGCCTTGAATGCTGCCACAAGCTCTATCGGGATCAAGGCTACCCGCTCACGCAGAGTGAAGGTTTTCATGCGCATCTTCGGTGTCGCTATGAGACCGGCTTCTAAATAGGCAGGCAGATCTGAGGCCCGGATGGGGCCGTACTTAACCTTGAAACCGGAAATTTTTTTTACCAGGTGGGCGGCAACACCCGGGCCGGAGAGCTGAGGAAGGATCAATTCCCTGTGGGTGACAACCCTGTCCAATCCGCTCATCTTTATCCTACGTACCAACTCTTCCGTGCCAAACTGCCCTTTGCCTGCCGCACACCAGACGTTGATTCCCTTCGTATCGAGAACCAAAAGCCAGGCGTCCCGTCCGGAAAGGGCTTCACGGAGCCGGTCAAAACTCATCTTGTAATTTGCAGTAACGAGCACTCGCGCTTGGTTGTCCGGATTCCCGAGGGCATAGAGACCGGGTTCAACAGTATAGTCCATGCGGCCGACACCCCAGCGGGCTTTTATTGTCCCCCAGTTATCCTGCCATGTTAAGACAGAGGTGACCTTTGGCGCCGCACCGACGGGTGTCTCGATTGAACCAACGACGAATGGCTGCTTACGACCGGGGAGGCCCACCTGAATCTCACATGTTTGCGGCAGTTGTGAAATTACCGGCAAAACAAATGGGACTTTTTTCACGCTTTTTTTGCCGGATTCGCTTTCTCTCGTGTTACAATCAGGTTGACACACTTTTTGCTCCTTTAGGGTTACTCACTACACGGGCAGGCTGACGAAGCTTTTTTCACAGCATCGATAAAAAGCTTCACAGCCTCATACACAAGTTTCCTTCTCTTATTGGGAATTCGTCCTTCAATAGCGCCGACAAAACCTTCAAGGCATAACCACACTTTTCTGTGAACTTTCCTGCCTGCCGGTGTCAATCTCAAATTCACAGCCCTGGAATCATGGTCAGATATCTTACGTTCAATCAGTCCCTGCCTGACCAATGGGTTCACAAGTCTGGTAGTTGTGCTCTTATCAACGGCGAGGATCTGATGAAGTTCCAACATTTTCAACTTCTCTTTTTTTGCAACCTCATCGAGTATGAGAAACTGGGTAAAAGTCACTTCCTCACAAAATATGGCATCCTGACGGCAAAAACGAACGACTTGGCAGAGCTCCGATACCAGGGACAGAACATCCCTGTTTATACAGTCGATATTCTTTTTCATAGTTGTACTATACAACCATTGTTAGCCTTTGTCAACATCTTTTTTTGTCGGGGAAGAATTCTCGTTTCTGTGCGACTTTAGCTGGAAAATCTGCGGTACCGTCTGGATACATTGTACTTGCAAGTAAATGTACTCCAAAGTAATATGAGCCAATAAGGCTATGAAACCCTCTATCGCAAAATCCAACACGATAAATAAAAGGAGAACCTATGAGATTTTCGGATGACATCTGCGTTTATGAATGGACAGATTCTTTTGAAAATAACTGTAACAGCTTTTATATTGGCGGCAATGTCAACGCCCTTGTTGATCCCGGATTGAAGGCATATGTGCCTAACCTTCTTGAAAGCATGGAAGAGGACGGGATAGAGAAAAGCGCAATTAAATATGTCATCAATACCCATTCCCACCCCGATCACTTTGAAGGGTCCGTCTTGTTTAATGACTCGGATATAAAAGTAGGCCTTCACGAAAAGGAGATGGAATTTTTGAATGGCGCCGGTTCCAGCCTGTATAACCTGTTCGGCATGAACCCTCCTTCCATACGCATCGATCTTCCCCTGAAGGAAGGCAAGATTTCCCTGGGAGATGAAACATTTGAAATCCTTCTCATACCGGGACATTCACCAGGTTCCATCGGTCTGTACTGGCCTGCCCGGAAAGTCCTTTTTTCCGGGGATGTAATCTTCTATCAGAATGTGGGAAGAACAGATTTCCCGGGAGGCAGCGGTTTTTACCTGAAGCAAAGCATTGTAACCCTTTCAAAGCTCGACGTAGAGACGCTCTTCCCAGGTCACATGAACGTTATAGACGGCGGTAATGAGGTGAAGAAAAATTTTCAGATGGTACAAAAGCATGTCTTCCCATACATATAGCGAAAACGCTGAGACTAACATGAGGTGAAAATAATGTTTATATCTACTATCAGTCAAAGCGGGACATCTTGAAGATAGAGAGGCTTAGGAATCCTTGCAAGCGCACTGACTGACAGCAGGGTGAATGCAACAAAGTATAAACATCGTATACAAAAGACTCATAATCCCAATTCTTTTCTTGCAACGGAGAGGCTTGGGGATTTTTTATTACAGATGAAAGGATGGCATGTATGGCTGTGGAGATGACAACGTTTGACCTTTCTTTTTCCACATCAGGAAATACTGATGTTATTGACTTAACCCACCAGGTGTTGGACCGGGTTGTTGAAACAAATCTAGAAGACGGGCAGGTGCTTCTCTTCGTTCCCGGTTCAACGGGTGCGATAACGACGATAGAATATGAACACGGCGCCGTCAGCGACCTGAAGGAGGCAATAGAAAATCTCGCGCCTGAGGGCAAATACTATCGTCACAACGAACGATGGGGTGATGGAAACGGACACGCCCATGTAAGAGCGGCCCTCCTGGGTCCATCCTTGACCATCCCTGCGATCAACGGGCGTCTGCAATTGGGAACGTGGCAGCAGATCGTATTTATTGATTTTGACAACCGCCCAAGGCAGAGACGGGTAATCATGCAGGTTTCCGGAAAGACGAAGAAAAAGGGAGCAAAACCCGGGGATTCATGAAAGAGAGGTTTCACCCTCGAAAAGAAGCGGCAGATTGCCTCAATATGTCAAACAACAGAATGAATAACAAGATCTTCTATTTTTTTCTGTTTAATGAGCCCTTCTTCCTCTAACTCAATCAAGTGCGCGTATGTTTCATTGACGGCCAAAAACTGGTCGAATTCAGGCAAGTCTTGTCCGAAGATATCCAGAGATACCTGAAACGTTGTCTTCGGGCCTCCTTTGACGGATTCAAACACAAGGCTTTTTCGCTCCCTATGGTGTTCCCTGATTTCTTCCACCCGCGCCTTCAGATTTGAAAAGGGATCACCATGGGCCGGATAAACCTTGATGACAGGGAGGTCTTCAACCTGGCCGAGTGAGTCCAGAAAGCTCTTGAGAGGTCGAAACCCCGGATTATAGGGATCGGGACTCAGGTTAGGGGTGATCTCCGGCAAAATATGATCACCGGAGAGCAGTATTCCTTCTCCCCGGAAGAAGAAGCACACCTGCCCACTCGTATGGCCCGGCACCGGTATGACCTCAAACTCCCTATCGCCTACCTTCTGAGAACCGTGGTCTTCAAGACTCGTATCGACTTTGAAGGGGATCGTCGCCTTTCGGAAAGAGCTAAGGAGCTCCAACAGGTCATCCATAATTTTTTCTCTTAGCCCCTGCTCACGGTAGAATATTTTTACCTGATCAAAATCAAGCCCCTTTTTCTGATCGTTATAAATTCTCCGCGCATCCATCTCGGACATAGCAACCTTTGCCCCTGATATCTCCTGGATACGGCCTGCTATGCCGCAATGATCCGTATGGAAATGGGTTATGAATATCCGATCTATGTCGCGAATGGTCTTGCCTATGGATTTCAGAGACTCGTCAAGTGTGGAAAAGGTTTCCGGCGTATTCATGCCGGTATCAAAAAGCGAAACGCTGCCGTCATGAACAAGGGCGAACACATGGACGTGCTTCAGCCGGAAGGGCATGGGCAGTGTGATCATGTAAAAACTCTCGGCTATCTTTTCAATCAACGGTCTTCGGACCTCCTTGCCGCGCGCATATCACCATGTTTTCCATTTCCTGTCAACGTGGAGGTTTATATTTTTCTTGTGGTTGAAGACTTCATTTGCTAAAGAACTTTCGATGTCAACAATTTCAGTTGCAAGAAAACCTTACATCATCGGAGTGATGGGAAGTCACCGCGTTGCGTCTCCGGCGGTTATGGAAGATGCCCGGCGCCTGGGAGAAGCCATTGCCCAGCGTGGTTACGTCTTGCTGACAGGCGGTGGGCCGGGTGTCATGAGGGCTGCCTGCGAAGGGGCCCACAAGGCCGGGGGGCTTGTTATCGGTGTTCTCCCCAATGACAAACAGCACCCCCTGGAAAAATACCCCAATGAGTTTGTTGATATCCCGATTTTCACAGGGATGTATGACGCAAGAAATGTCATCAATGCCAAGACACCGCATGTCCTTGTGGCCCTGAGCGGAGGCGCAGGCACCCTCTCTGAAATAGCCATTGCCATCCGTAGCGGGACCCCAGTAATAAGTCTTCACGCCCCACCATTTGCAATCCCCGAGGATCATGACTTTATTGCCGTCAATACAGTTGAGGAAGTTCTCCGGGAAATTGAAAACAAACTGGAAAAACTCTCGGATCTCAGACGAGACGCCCACCCTGCTTAAGGGAATGAATGTAAGTTGTAATTTATGGTGCAGTGGAATATACTCTTAATCGCCTTCTTGGTGGCTTTTGCCGCAAGCTCCGTATCCCGCTTACTCCTGACGTATATGAATGTCAGTCATCTGCGCCGGCACGGCCATGATGTACCTGAGGTATTCCAGGGAGAGATCGACGAGGCCACACTTGCGCGCATGACCGAATACACGGCGGAATCTTCGCGGTTTGGCGCTATTGCGCATTTCTTCGATGATATCGTCACTCTTGTGGTTCTTCTAAGCGGATTCCTGCCCCTGCTGGTGGGTATAGTGCTTTCCTGGAATCTCCATTTTATCCTGTCCGGCCTGATTTTCTTTGGCGCCCTCGCCTTGTTAAGCGGCATTCTGGATATCCCTTTTAGTCTCTACAGTACATTTGTGATTGAGAAGAGATATGGATTCAGTACGATTACGGCAAGATTGTGGATTACAGATCTCATCAAGGGTCTTCTGATATCAGCAATGCTCTCGGGGATTCTTTTAGGCGCCATGCTCGCCCTTGTCTATTATGCCGAACATACCTGGTGGCTCTGGGCCTGGCTCGTCTTTTCCGCTTTCCAGATGCTCATTGTTTGGCTCTATCCCGTTCTGATAGCCCCCCTTTTCAATAAATTCGAACCCCTTGAAAATGAGGCATTGAAAGAAGCCATCATTGCCCTCATGGCAAAGGTGGGACTGAAAACCGGCGGGGTTTTCCAGGTCGACGCGGGGAAAAGGAGCAAGCACACCAACGCCTACTTTACCGGTCTGGGCAAGACAAAACGCATCGTCCTTTACGATACCCTGCTCAAATCCCACGAGTCCGAAGAGATACTGTCCGTCCTGGCCCATGAGGCAGGGCACTGGAAAAAGAGGCACATCATTAAGCAACTGGTTCTTACGGAGACCGTTTCTCTCGTCTTCCTCTATCTGGTCTATCGCCTCATAGACTGGTCTCTGCTCTATCAAACCTTTGGTTTCGCAGAGAAGCTTCCTTATGTAGGCCTCTTGTTGATTGCCGCCCTTTTTGGGCCTGCTGCTTTTTTTCTGACGCCGATAGGCGCCATGCTCACAAGAAGATTCGAGAGGGAAGCGGATGACTTCTGTTACAATCTCGTTGGCACTACCATACCCATGATAAACGCACTGAAACGTCTCGCGAAAGACAATCTCGCCAATCTCCATCCTCACCCGTTTTATGCATGGTTTTACTATTCACACCCCCCGCTGACTGAACGGATTGCCCGCCTGTTGCGGATGAAAGATTCAAAGAAACCATGATAAAAAGTCCCTTGATTTTAATGGTGAGATTATTAGACTATTAGAGAGAGATTTTTGAAGAGGTAAGTTGTAATGCCGATCTATGAGTTTTACTGCCGCAGGTGCAATACGATCTATAGCTTTTTCTCAAAAACCATAAACACCGAAAATGTCCCCAACTGTCCGAAGTGTAAAAGAGTTAAATTAAAGCGTCAGATGTCGATTTTTGCCAGGGGCTCCGGGAGAAAAGATGAAGCAGCCGATGACTGTATGCCTCCCATAGATGAAGCGAAGATGGAAAAGGCAGTGGCTATGCTGGCCGGTGAAGCGGACAAGATTAATGAAGACGATCCCCGTCAGGCGGCAATGCTGATGAGGAAACTCTCCGATGCCACCGGAATGAATCTGGGGCCGGGCATGGAAGAGGCCCTGAGCCGCATGGAAAGAGGAGAAGACCCTGAAAAAATCGAAGCCGAGATGGGGGATATACTGGAAGGTGAAGAACCTTTTATCTTCGGGGAGAAACGGAAAAAAGGAGTCAGCAAACCAAGACCCAGGATTGATGAAACCCTTTATGATCTGTAAGACTATTATTTTCTCTCTGTCATTGCTTCACTTCCCCACACGCTACGCTCAGGGTTTCAGTTCACCGCAATGGCAAAATAGAAATTCCTCAGGGTCTTAACTGCAATCAAATCTGCAATAAATCATCGCCAGTTTCAATGAGATAATCAGGCCTGACCGTCTCGAGTTTTTCTTTGGAGTGCCAGCCCCAGGTCACGGCGACTGTTTTTACCCCCGCCAGCCGCGCCTCTTTTATGTCTCCCGTCGTATCTCCAATGTAATATGTTTTATCCTTTTCCACCTGAAAAGAATTCATGGCATGGAGGATTTTTTCTATCTTGCTGTAACCGAAGTCGGCTCCCAGAACATCCCTGAAACAGCCATCAAACCCGTGCTTGGAAAGTATGTCATTAATCACCATCGACACATTTGAGGAGATAACGACAAGTATATTGTCCTTTTTCAGTTCCATGAGGACTGGCAAGAGCGGCGCAAACGGCGCCATCTGATCGCGGTCGTCCTGCGTGGGAATGGATATTGACGCATTCATAAATGCCACGAGGTCTACACCTTTTTTTACAATGCCCTCATAAAAATTATCTTCAAACAAGGCAAGGAAATCGTCCCGGCTCTGAACAGCGGGATTCCCGATTTTTTCCAGGCAAAGCCTCACCCTTCGTTCATATACGGCGAGGGAATCGACGAGGACACCGTCAAAATCAAAAAGAAACAATTTCTGCATCGTGTTACCCGGATAATCAGCCCATCTCGTGGGGAATTACTGAAGCGGAAAGGCTTTGCGCCACCCTTTTCGCGGCGATGTGTAACACTCTTGGGCTATATGGTCAACATTTTATCCGCCCGGATAATCTTGTTGGCCGCTCATAACGGTCTCTTTGGGCCGGTAATCGATAAGTGTCAATTATACTGAAGGATGGCAGTTCAGGACTGCGGAGTGCAGGCCCTTCCTTTGAGACTGAAGAGAAGGCGAAGGATTTTTTTCGTCGTCTCGCTGAAAATCTTGCCGGAAAAGAACTGACCGGCAGCGCGCTTGGAAATCTCTGACAAGGTCGGATAAATATGGACGGCGCCGGCGATAGTGGAGAGTTTAACAGCGCCTGCCATGGCAATGACCCATTCATGGATGAGTTCCCCGGCGTGGCTGCCGATAATCTGACAGCCCAAGGACTTTCCTTTGGGATTCAGAAGAATCTTGATCTTGCCCAGAGTCTCCCCCTCAGCAAGAGCGCGGTCATTATCCACGAAAAGTTCCTCAATGATCTGATAGTCCATTCCCTCCTTCCGTGCACGTTTCTCGTTGAGCCCGATACTGGCGACTTCCGGGTCTGTATATGTGCACCATCCGATACGGCTGTAGTCTGCCTTACGGGGGAGGTGGAGGATCGAATTAGTCAGGGCGATGCCTGCTTCATATCCCGCAACATGCGTGAAGGGCAACTGGCCATTCACATCGCCGCAGGCATAGATGTGGCTGATGTTGGTCCTCATCCGTGCGTCCGTCGGGATACCTCTGGCAGTGAACGCTACACCGGCCGCTTCAAGTCCCAAGCCGCTCACATTAGCTGCCCGGCCCGTTGCCACGAAGATTGCGTCCCCTTCAATGACCTTCTCTTCTCCCGCACCGCTTGCAGGAGCCGTGGTCAATATAATCTTTGAACCGCGGGATTGCGCCCGAACCGCCTTTGTTCCTATGTGGATCTCCAATCCTTCTGTTTCCAAACTCGTCTTTAGGACATCGGCCATGTCCGCATCCTCGGGCCCCAGGATCTGGTCCATGAATTCGACTATGATTACCTGTGATCCCAGACGTCCAAAGGCCTGGGCTATTTCCAGTCCGATGGGTCCGCCTCCCAGAACGATGAGACGGGAAGGGAGTGTTTTCTGAGAAAAAACAGTTTCGTTCGTCCAGAATGGGACACTGGCGAGACCCTCTACAGGAGGAACCACGGGGCATGAGCCTGTCGCAATGATCCAGTTCTTCGCCGCTATCCTTTTCCCGTCCAGGGTGACCACATGATCATCCGCAAAGACGGGCCGGCCAAAACGGACCTCCGCACCCAGACCGCAGAATCTCTCCACGGAGTCATGATGCTGGATCCTGGCGATGACCTCTTTCACGCGGTTCATTACAGACGCAAGATCTACGGCCGGCATGGACAGCGCCGGCAACCCGAATTCGTGAGACCTTCTCGCAAGGGACCAAACGCCGGCAGTTCTGATAAGTGTTTTTGAAGGGACGCAACCGTAATGCAGGCAATCCCCGCCAAGCCTGTCTGATTTCTCAATCAGGATCGTCTTGGCGCCAAACTGGGCGCCCCCAGCCGCGGCTGTCAGTCCCGCTGCACCCCCGCCGATGATCCCGAGATCGTAATCAAAACCTTCCATGTCCTGCTCTCCTTTAGAAACAATGTGCCTTGAGACTCAATTTTCCTTCCTGATCTTTTTTATGATCTTCGGGATAAAGAACGAAAAGACGAAGAGCCCGATGGAGAAAAATACCTGGAAGGACAAGAGCCGGCTCCAGTCTCCGCTTGCCCACACATCTTTTATGGTACCAACGAAAAAGGTAAAAATAAATGTCCCGACGATGATACCGAGACCGGTCGCGAAGACGTAATCCCGGAAGCGAACCTTCGTCAATCCCATGCCGAAATTCATGGGAGTGAAAGGGAAGTAGACCAAACGCAGATAAAGGACAGTGGCAAAACCGTTACGCTCAATGGCATCATCGTATTTTCTTAGCCTCTCGCCGATCAAGGAAGCGGCAAAGTCCCGTCCCAGGGTCCGTCCTATCCAGAAAGCGACAGACGCTCCGGCCATGGCTCCCATCCAGACATAGAGAAATCCCCAGTAAGGACCGAAGATGGCAGCTCCCAGCACAGTGAGCACTATCCCTGGCACAAAGAGGCAGACGCCAACAGTATATATGAGTATAAATATCAAAGGGGCCCAAAAACCCGCGGCCTCCAAAAAGTTACCCAAGAAATCCCGGGAGAGCAGATCCTTCACATGGGTGAAACGGACCACATAGATTGCCGCAGCTACGAATATGACCAGCGCAATGGCTTTCATGGTCGCAATTCTTTTTGACACTGTCCGTTGCGCGGTCCCGCTGGTCATGAGTTCATCTTTCCCAAAATAATACTCGGATTGATTCAACCGAATATGATTGACCCACCGCACGACGAGCCGGCGCCTGCCGTGCACGCAAAGCAGTGTTCTCCTGTCACAATCCTGCGCTTCCACAGATAAGAGGGGTCAAAGAAATGGATACTGTCAGGAGCTCCGTGGTTCACCTGCAGGCCAAGGGCCAGATTAAAATCGCAGTCATAAAGGGTTCCATCCCAGCCGACGCTGATCTGGCGCCGACACATCAACCCCGGCAGTGTTTTTTGATTGAATGACTTCCGAAGGAGCCGCATATAAGTTTCGGCCTGGTCCTGCCGGACAAGCTCTTTCCGGAAGCGCCCAAGGGCCATGTTCGTTATGGTGAGCAGATTAGTGAAAGCGATTCCAAAACGGTCATGCAATTCGTGCCGATAGTCTTCCTCAAGGGCAAGCTGCGGCGGCGGCAGGAATGGCCCTCCCGGATTATATACAAGGTTCAGGGTTAAGGAAGACTGCGTACCGTAGCCAAGGGCATTCAGCCGTCGGATGGCCTCAATGCTTTTCTCATAGACTCCTCCGCCCCGCTGGAAGGTCACATTCTCTTCCGTGTAACACGGCAGAGAGGCCACGAGTTGAACACAGTGCTCACGGAAAAAATCAGGCAGGTCTTCCATTCCGGGCTCAAGAAGTACGGTCAGGTTCGTTCGCACCTGTACGTTATGGTTCCTCTCCCGGAGAGCCTTCACAAAAGGACGGAAATGAGGATTCAGCTCCGGGGCTCCGCCCGTAAGGTCAACAAGCCGGCAGCGGGAACTCTCCGCCGCTTTCAGGACCAATTCCATGACGGGCCATTCCATCATCTCCACCCGCCACGGAGAGGCTTCCAGATGGCAGTGGAGGCATTGCTGGTTGCATTTTAGGCCCATGTTTACCTGCAGGATTTCAATCTCCTGGCTCAGCAGCCCCTTATGTCCATGCCGGGCGATCTTTTTTTCAAAAGCGTTCACGAATGTTCTGCTTCCGTGTAAGATTAAATTGCGTCTTTGATGTCCTTCGATTTCTACACTTACTCACGATATACCACCGTGCATTTCCTTTTTTCAAAATTCTTTTTTTGCTCCGATTTTCGCAAGAGACCTGAGTCAAGGATTTCCCCAGAGTTCTTTCAGACGCTGATCACGGCCACAGTTGTAACGGTAGAACTTGTATCGCAGATGGTTCTTCTGATAATATTTCTGGTGATAGTCCTCTGCCGGGTAAAACTGCGTGGCCTGGGTTATCTCGGTATAGATAGGCCCTTTGAACCGATGTGACTTCTCCAGGGCTTTCTTCGATTCTTCGGCAAGGCGCCTCTGTGCCTCATTCTGATACCAGATCGCCGTGCGGTATTGCGCTCCCACATCGCAGAACTGCCTGTCTTTAACGGTCGGATCTATATTGTGCCAGAAGACATCGAGCAGCTTGGAGTAACTGATTACTGCCGGATCGTATGTTATCTCTATCGCCTCGGCATGGCCCGTCGCACCTGAAGAGACCTCTTCATACGTGGGATTCTTTTTATGCCCTCCTGTGTAACCCGAAATGACTGCTTTGACGCCTTCCAATTTGTCAAACGCCGGCTCCATGCACCAGAAGCAGCCACCGGCAAACATGGCTTTTTCGAGACGGGGGACAGAAGCCGCTTTGCCGCTGTCTTTTGCAGAGACGGAAGCTGTCATCAACATGAGACTCACTGACAACAAACCGGTTAACAACTGTATTTTCATGGCATCCCTCCTTCGCTACATTCTGCAACTACCGATTGCAATTTGAGTGTGCTTCACATTCTATTTTGTCTGAAAGAGTTTCTTGTATTCCCCGTACCCCTCTTTCTCCAGGTCTTCTTTCGGTATAAATCTCATAGCGGCGGAATTCATGCAATACCTTAAACCTGTCGGTGGCGGCCCATCCGGAAATACATGGCCAATATGAGAATCGCCGTGTTTGCTTCTCACCTCCGTTCGGACCGTAAAAAACCCCCTGTCTTCGCGGGTCACAATATTCTCCGGAGCAAGAGGCTTTGTGAAGCTTGGCCAGCCGGTCCCCGACTCAAACTTGTCCTTCGAACTGAAAAGTGGTTCTCCGGAAACGATATCCACATAGATGCCGTCCCTCTTGTTATTCGCGTATTCGTTTTGAAAAGGCGGCTCAGTCCCTTCCTTTTGGGTTACCTTATACTGAAGTGGGGTCAAATTTTTTCTCAAGGTTGCATCGTCGGGCTTTTTAAAATGCCTCCAGTCCGCCGACTTCGGTCTCTCCATAGTTATGCTCGCTTCTTTCATCTTACTTTTCTCCTTTTGCTGTGCCATGCCAGAATTATGGAAACACAGAATCATGAATACCAACGCAAGGACCATCGTAAATCTTTTCATAATGCCTCCCGGAATCAGATACACAAACGTGCTTTATTTTAAATAAACTGCGGATTACCTGTATATAAGAATACTACGGATTTTTCATATGCAAAAGACTTATTTGTCTATCAGCAAATGGATGAAGTCAGATGAAGAAGGCAAAGGATCGAAGCTCCTNNTTCTTTATGCTGTTCCAGTCAGGATAGCTTATCCGATCTTTAGTCAGATGAACCAGACCGATTATTTGAGTGTGACCGTACCTGCTTCTGGCGTATATTTTTCTTCCCCCAACTCCAATTTTTACTTCCGGTTTACTGCATCCCATCAATACAGAATTTATCAGGATGTCGAAAACCTTCAAGCCTTCCGTTATAATATACCTGGGCTTCAAGGTGTCGATAATGTCGCTTACCTTTTTGAAGCAGAAAGTTTCGAGTTCATCCCTGAGGTCCCGATCCATAGTTTCCCATTGAGCGTCATTTTCACTACTGAAGAAAACCAGATTCAGCTTGACGCTATCCGCCAGCCAGTCTTCTCTTTCAATGCTTTCAAAAAGGTATTTCATCTTCCTTGCTATCCTGGAATTGTGATATAAGTATTCGTGAAATTCCGGGATCTGACTGTCTTCTTTGGAAAAGGGCTTATCATCTTTGCCGGGATTGTACCCGATGACCATCAGTTCCGGACTTAAATGAACGGGGGAGTAGAATACTCGAAAACCGCAGTCTTTGAATGCGTATTTGTACTCGGGAGTCGCCCACTTTTCACAAACATCCTTCAATAATTCTTCTGCCCATATATCTATATCCATGTTGACGCAACTTCCTTTGTCTGCAGGTTCGTACAAGAAATAGCAACCCTAATCTATCCCCTGAAAAACAGGAGTTTCGAGTAAATCTTATCGAGAAATATCTGAGTTGGGAAGGCGTGTCAAGACAAAAGGGGTATGACAAAGAATGGAAGAGCAACAGTAAATCTTGCTTGCTGTCTGTGTCATCGGCATGATATAAAAACAGAATAATTAAACAGTTTATCTGCCCTGCATAAAAGAACACATCCCGGCAAGCGACGGTTTGCGGCTCGATTCAAGAAAAAGTGTAAAATATGGATACACTTTGTAAAGCTCTTCCCATGCCAGGTTGAATATGCATTCTACTTCCGGAGCAATTACAGCTTATAAAATTTTGCAGTGTTATGCTATGAACATTGAAAATATGCACCGCCTCACAACCCCCACATCGGCGCCTTTCTTGCAGCTCCTTTATTGATAAGGTCTTCTTAGGTTATTGACATGTCCACAAGAGAAAGAAAATCGATGCTCTGTCCGAATTGCCGAAAGCTGATCAGTTCGGATGAACCCGCATGCCCATACTGCGGCCTGTCGAAACCCGGTTCGCCGTTGAAGGCCCATTTGTTGAGCAGATTTTCAGCGGCTTCCGCGGATGCTGTCAAGCTCATAATATATGTTAATTGCGCATTATATATCATATCGATTCTCTCAAGCCCGTCTGCCCTGGGCCTATCGGCTAACCCGCTGACCTTTTTGTCTCCCTCCGACAGGAGCCTCTTCCTTCTGGGTGCAACGGGAACCATCCCCATCGCCGGATATGGTCGATGGTGGACTCTGATATCGGCGTCCTTCCTCCATGGCGGCATCCTTCATATCTTCTTCAACATGGCCGCCCTGGGACAGCTGGGGCCATTTGTATTGCGCGAATTCGGGTTCAATCGTTTTGCTATAATCTATGTACTTACCGGTGTTGCAGGGTTTTTCGTTTCTTATCTGGCGGGCATTCCCTTCACTATTGGTGCGTCGGCAAGCATCTGCGGCCTCATCGGCGCCATTCTCTATTACGGAAAAAGCAGAGGCGGCTTTTACGGGGAAGCCATTTACAGGCAGGCCATGGGATGGGTTATCGGGCTTGTCATATTCGGCCTCCTCGTACCGGGTATCAACAACTGGGCACACGGTGGAGGCTTGATCTCGGGTATTACGCTTGGCTTCCTGATGAGCTATAATGAACTGAAAAGCGAAACTTTCGCCCACCGGGTTCTCGCAGCGGTTTGTATTCTGTCAACTGCCATAATCTTACTGTGGGCAGTCCTCCAGGCTATGTACTACTCTTTTTAGGCTTCTGCCCCTGAAATCACGTTGACAGGTCTTCTGCATTATCCTAATATGTCCATATTGAACGCTATATTTCCTGTACATTTTCCCATGCAGGGCGATATTCCATGAATGTAAAAGAAAGTATCTCGAGGAGGTGAAACGACCTATGAAAACTGGGATTGTTGCGGCCGCTAAGGCTCATTGCATATGGTTATTCCTCTTGCCTATAATCCTGACCGCCGGCTGCGACGCTTCATTAACTGTAGGCAATAGGACAATAGGTGTCAGCTCCGGCAATTTCATATTCACAGATGGATCCTTGACGACGAATTACAACTACCCTTTGGACGAGGTCTGGAAGGCGTGCGAGCAGACGCTGGCGGATATGAAAGCGACTGCCGTTGAGAAGAATCTGAAGATAGCCTCGGGTTCAATGAGCGCCGTCGCCCAGGAGGAGAAATTGCAGATTTCGGTTGAATACTTATCAAAAAATCAGACATCCGTATCTATTCGTGTCGGCATGTCAGGCAATAACATGGCATCACAGCTTATCCACGAAAAGATAGCGAATAATATCCTGAAATCCCATCGGGCAGAAGAACCATGATCCCTGCCCTTTTGTAACATGTGAAATTATGCCGCCTCTTCCATCCTTATGCGGCATGAACATAATCATCTTAACAAATCCCGTTGCATCCATATATACACGCGCGTGAGTTGAACAGGGATTTTTTATTGGCGGGGAGTTTATGTCATCAATCCCGCCGTAAAGGCGGGCGGAAGGGGTGCAGTTTCAAATAATTATTTTGTCTCCGGAAAGTCCCGGCCAAGGAGTCGGTGATCGTCCATATTACTGGGTTATCTTATGGAGCAAAAAGAAACCAGAAAGACCGTCAGAACGTTTGCCATAGCGTCATTTCTCAATGACTTCGGTTCGGACGTTATTTATCCTATCTGGCCATTGTTTATTACAACCGTTCTGGGCGCCAACATGGCAATCCTCGGCCTCATCGACGGCCTCGGTGAAGCCTTTGTATCCATATCGAAGGCAGCCTCCGGCTATCTCTCCGATCGCATGCACAGGCGGAAGGTGTTTATCTGGTCAGGTTACCTGTTCGGCGCTATATCGAGAGTCGGCTATGCATTTTCAACTTTATGGCAACAGGTAATTCCTTTTAAAATTTTCGACAGGATGGGTAAAATACGGGGAGCTCCCAGAGATGCCATTGTCGCAGATATTTCTACGGATCAAAACAGAGGCAGGCATTTCGGGCTGCTTAGGGCGATGGATAACCTCGGCGCCGTATGCGGCATCGTTTTTTGTATCGCATTTTATCAATTGCTCGGTTATAGAAATCTTTTTCTCCTTGCAGCGATCCCGTCCGCCCTGAGCGCCCTCCTGATTTTTTATCGTATAAAAGAGACAAAACCATCTGATGCGAAGCTTTTCCATGGTTTTGTGCTCCGAGACCTCAATGCAAATTTTAAACTGTTTCTTATACTAAGCTGTTTTTTCACTTTGGGTTCCTTCAGTTACTCATTCCTCCTGATCTATGCGACCCATTTAGGATTTACGACCGCCTTCGTTCCCGTGCTCTATCTGATTTTCACCGTCGCTGCTGCCCTTTTTTCCATCCCTTCAGGCAGGCTTTCCGATAAAATAGGGAGAAAGGCATTGATGGTGCTCGCATTTATCTCATGGGGAGCCGTCTGTCTCAGCCTTATATTGTGGAGCAGTCACGTAGTTATTGTCCTGGCATTTGTTCTCTATGGTCTGCACAAAGGCATTCTGGACACAGTCCAGACGACATTCGTATCTGAGCTCTCTCCGGAGCGCTATCGAGCCACAGGCTTAGGTGTCTTTCAAATGGCCGTTGGTCTTTGCGCCCTTCCCGCCTCCCTGATTGCCGGGCTGCTGTGGGATC
>PLLV01000089.1:1921-10845 GCA_003142295.1 Syntrophaceae bacterium | reverse complement strand
GAATATATTTTTCTTGACTGCCTTGAATATGTGGCTGCCGGAGGTCGACTTTCGACAACAGGGGCTTTCTTCGGCGATATGCTCCGCATGAAACCTATTGTGAGCCCCATGGCCGAAGGCGCCCGCAGGGTCGGCGTTGTGCGTAACCGGAAAGATCAGTTGCGCTTTGCCCTGGAAGCCCTGGGACGAACCCTGCAGCCGCAGGATAAGGCCCTCATCATGCTGGAATATTCGGACAACCTTCCCTGGGTGAAAGAGGTCGGAAGTGAGGTGACAAGGCGCTATCCGGGAGCACAGATTATTGTACATCCCCTGTCTCTGACCTCAGGCGCTCACATGGGACCCGGTACATGGGCAGTAGCCTTTCTTCCCGACATCCAAATGCCATGACCGCCCTCCCCCTCTCACGATACCTCCGGTTTTTGACTTCGATATCGATGTTTTTCACGGCCCCCTTGATGATCGCTTCCGGTATCATGCGGCATGGGATCACAGGCATGTTCTTAATCTTGATCAAGGAAATATCGAATATCTTCATTCGGAAGGTTCCCACCCCTTGACACATTGCTCACTTTATCTTTATACTTACCGAAAAATTCGGGTTCATATTATTATGAAAACTCTAATAATAATATTGATGGCTTGTTCCATCTTATTCACAACAGATGCAAACGGGAATACGGGCAGTGGAGAAGAATTCATACACGAACCAATATTTAACTCCGAAATCTATTTTTACGAATCGGGCAAACAACATACTAAAAGCGTCGTGCTGATACACGGAGTTGGGAATGAAGGCGCCAGAATATGGATGAACCTTATACCGGAGCTTGAAAAACAATTTCATGTAGTTGCCTTCGACCTCCCCGGATTAGCCCGTTCAAGCAAGGGAAACCAACTCTATTCTCCCGCAAACTTCTCTGCCTTCGTCAACTGGATCGTTAAGAAATACACGAATGGACCAGTAGTTGTCATAGGACATTCACTAGGTGGAGCAATTTCACTTTATTATGCGGGTACATATCCGGAAAATCTGGAACGTCTTATTGTCGTGGATGCAGCGGGTATACTGTACCGCTCGGCATTCATCAAAAACTATATCAACGTAAAAGCTAATAAATTTCTCGATATAATCGATACTCCGGCCTCAATCGTTAATAACTTCATAATTTCAGGCCTCGATAAAATGGACAAAGACCTGACGCCGGAAAAAGTAGACGAATCGCTGCAATCTGATTTTCTCAGTAAAATACTGTACAGAGGAGATCCCACNNGACCCTGTGACACCGCTACGCACCGGGAGACTTCTGGAATGGATGATTTCAGAATCAGATTTAAGGATCATGCCGGAGCTTGGACATTGCCCTATGGACGAACGTCCAGATGACTTCAATAAGATAATAATGGACTGGCTTTTGGTACCGGTAAAGAGAAAGGAAATCAATAAACCTTCATTCACAAGTGACAAAGTGTATATATGCGAGGGAAAAGACTGCGTGATATCCGGCGGCTATGATCGTATAGAAGTAAAAAACAGTAGCTATACACAGATTGTAAACGTAACTGCAAAGCATATATACATAGAAAGGTCTATAGTATCAATTGAAAGCAGTTATATAAAATCAAAAGACATTGGAGTGAAGGCGATTGATTCCGTCGTGAATTTGAGCGGATGCAGCATTGAGTCAGATATCGCCATACTTACCTCAAAAAGCAGTGTTGATCTTGCCGGAGTGAAACTCATTGGCGAGACTGCGGCCATTAAGGAAGCAGTGTTGAAAACCAAGGACAAATCCACTATTATTTTCTCAATCAGCAAAATTAAAAGTCCATTCAACGATGGCTACAGGCACGGGATAAATCTGCTAACCGGTAAAAATCCGAATTATTAGTTCTTATAGTAACAATGATCGCGGATCATATGTACTCCTTTGTCCGGGACATGGGTACACATGGCGGTGATCATCCCGTTTGATTTACCTTAATGAATTGTGTTCTGACTGAGAATCTCCTTTTCAACGGAGTGAGGCGTATTGCCACCGCGATCTGTTTTTCCTTGAAATAGAAAGGCTTCCTTCTGATTCTTCAGCGCTTCAACTGCTTACCTATTAAGTTAGGTCTTGAGGTCTCGGCGAGCCCCTAAGCGATATTGTTTCTCGCCTCACCTTCGGTTGCGAGCCTCAGTCGTGTTGTCCCTGCAAACGCATCGTTCATAGCAGCGGTATATTCCGATATTACAAATTCTTTCCAGACAGTTGCTCCGTTTTCCCTTTCAGGATTAAGTCTGGATATAAGCGTCTCAGGTGTATTCGGGGCCTCGGCAGAGGTGATCTTCATTCATCGGAAGTTGATCCCTTTTTTCTCAGAGATCTGAGGGTCGTGAATGCCAACCAATCTGATTTTGATCCCTATGTAGTAGTCCTCAGCCATGAGCGCAACCCCACTATACACCCTGGTGACCTTGAATTTGATTTCCAGGGAGGCATCATGGAAAGCCTACAATTATCACCAATGCGATCATCGCAAGGCAGAAATGAATCTAAGACTCATTGGCTTTTTATACGAAGACTGCTCTTTTTTTATTTCATCAAGATTCGAATACTTAAGGGAGTAAAATCCTTTAAATGTGTTATTATCTAATGCTTTTAGTTCTGCAAAATAATATACACCGTCTTCATGATACATTAGTAGAGATACGCTGTTCCCACTGACAACACCTTTTACAGGATAATCGCCAAGCATTCCAGTGATAGCCTTCCCGTCTTGTTTGAATATTGCTATACCCCATTCGGGAGAAGTCCACACACCTGAAATATTTATTTCAGGTCTATCGTTCTTCGAATCTAGCCATTTTTGGCCTTCAATCATGGGCACTGCGCAAGACGCAAGGAAGAGACCAAAACATATGACTAGTATTATTCTAAAATAACCATTTCTCGAATTCATACAACACCTCCAATTTGATAAGAATGTCCTTTTTTGCAAATCACGTATATGAACTGTAAAGATCTGTTCAGCAACATGTAATGTTTCAACATCGGCAAGAAATCAAGACCCTCCAAGTGGGTATTGAACCCCCTTGGAGGCATCGTATTGGCACCTTCCGGTAATAAGTTTTCATATGGCACTCCAGATGATATAGTTTACGCTCTGAGGTTAGTCAGAACTTGAAGCCTTGGATAGGAACCTCGCCCAATTCATGCTGTGTAGTGCTCATCATAAAATGACTCTATGGAACTTTCCGACCACATGGTACGAGAGAGCATCAGTTTTCAGATCAGTTAATTGATAAGAAGTCCCTTTTTTATTGGAAGAGTATAACAGAAATTTTTCTTCTACGTCAAGTTAATATTCTTACAAAATATGGAAGGTACCGCTGTCGATTTCAAAAAGTATGACTGTGCGAGTTTCTTAATGGTCAATGAAGGGGTGCGTTGAAGTGTTTTGCTGGTGTTACCAGATGCAGTGGGCATTTTCAGGCATAATCCGGGCGCACCATTCCACATCATCCCGTTTTCCTTTCAGGATTAAGTCTGGATATAAGCGTCCCAGGTACATTCGGGGTCTCGATAAAGATGATCGTCATTAATCCTGGATTTGAAATGCAAATTTCACGTTTATGTAAAAAGACCGTTCATTCATATTGTGTTATTTAAAAACAGCCTATATCCTCAGGCGCCCGCATCTGTGATATCAGGTACTAAAACAATATATCATGAATTTGGCATCAAAATGACCTCTACTAATCAAGATTATTTTTACCTTATTTCGAAGTGTTACAGTTTTTCGTCCCGACGTGATCGCTTTCACTACTTTCAGAAAGCCTTATTCCCCTATGAAACATTACTTGTCATTTTCTCACTTACTTTTCTCCATCAGGGACATGATATTCCTTTTATGATTATAGAATATCAACAGGGATGTTGCCAAAACACCGGAAACAGCAATAACCTCATGACTGTATGTATAAATGATTCCTGTGGTAATGGCGATGATCATGAAAAAGGAAGATATGAAGGGAATCCGGCAAATGCGGAACACAATTACCCAAATAATGCAGGAGAGTATGGAAGAGACGGGAGACAGTACCGCGGTGAAGCCGATATAACTGGCCACACCTTTCCCCCCTTGGAACCCATGAAAGCAGGGATAGCTGTTGCCAACAACCAGGGCTAACCCGACCCACGGCACGAGTGGCTTATCAAGTAAATAGAGAGCGGCGGCACCAATTGCAAGAGCCCTGCCTAAGTCAAGTAAAAGTACGACGCCGGCCCAGAATATTCCGGCCTGTCGATAGACATTCGTAACTCCGGCATTCCCGCTAAAGTGATATCTTGGATCATCCTTTCCCAATATCCTGAAGAGCAGGATGGAAAAATTAACTGAACCTGCGAAATAGGCTAATGCGAGCAGTAGCGCCACTATCATTGCAAGATTTCTCCCTGCAGTCGAAATGACATAGTGAAACGGGGGGAAAGTATTGCGATTACTTTGACCCTGTGTCTCCCATGAGTGTTACCCTACAATCTTCCCTGCCCCCCTTTTCAAAGGGGGGAACCGAGCGGGTTTTCGCTTTTCATAGAAGGAACAAGTTGGTTCTCCTTTTTCAAAGAGGGAATGAGAGCTTTTGCTTCATGCATCGGAACCGACTGGAGGTCTGTATAAGACCCAGCGAGGAGGCTTGATGCGACCTCCGGAGACGTCCCTCATCACCACGCCTCTTATCTCCTCACAAAGACTACCGGCCGAATCACGAATCCATATGTCGAATTGAAGAGATTTTTCAGCTGCTGAAACGGACGATATCTCACAGATGTAGGTTTCTCCACGTGCCGTAGGTTTGACGATGAAGCGTTCTTCAAAACCCACAGGAAAGGCCACGATATCATGAAACCGCTGTCCCCAGGCGCAGGCGACATGAAGGGCCCCATCAAAAGGAAAAGGAGAACCGAGGGGCTCTAATGGCGCCGGATGGTCTGCAGCAAACACCTTGGCCATAGCGCCGGTCTCCCATAGAAAAACGACGTCTCTGACATTCCGGTAGGATGGTCCGAACGAAACGAGGTCACTGTATAACTTTTGGGATGTGATTTCATAGCATCGGCCACCCTGCGACAATGTCATATCCGCGTGCGATCCGGCGATATGTACTCCCGCCTTCACAAAATGAGCGACAGCATGGACTCTCGTCCTGATCATGGCGCCCCTGATCCTGTTTATGGTGATCAATTTTGATATTATCCGACCACTTTCAAAGACCTCCAATTCGTGACAGGCTTCGATGACTTGGGAATACTCTTCGATCTGCAAAAACTTATCGAATGAGGCTGAACGAATACACCTAACATGGGCATCAGACGAGTAAGCCTGCACAGAACCAGCCAGGCGCTGAAGAATCTCAGCAGCGGGGAGAATGACTTTCCCCTCAAAATGATGATCTCTGAGATAAGGATCAACGGGGATTATAAGGGGTAGACGGATACGTTCCCTCATCAGGGAATGGTCTTCCATGGTTTAATCTCCTCTGAACCTCTCCAGATCGTGAAAGCGATTTATCATTTCCAATCGATGGACATATCTTCGATACTGTTCCTCCCAGCCGATCTTGCGGGTCTGCCTTTCTATGAAAAATTTCATGACAGGCTTCACCATATACATCCAGAAGGATGTGCATACCTTGCCCTGTTTACACGCAAAGGCCGATGGTTTCCACCAGCCCAAAGCGGTTTGCCGGTAATACCAGAAGGCATACTGTAACTGATCAGATTCCAGATGCCGGGTTTTCACATTTGCCCGGAAGCCGTTATACCTTTCATAGCGATCGTGATTCGTGACTAGGTCCTCACCGATCAAATATTCTCTGAGCTTGGTTTTCGGATAGGGCGTCAACATCTGGCAGTAGGATGCATCCGCTTCCAACTCACTTAGAAACAGATAGTTTTCCCTGACAGCATCTTCATCATCATCGGGTAATCCAAAGATCAGGCCGCCAATTACCATAATACCATACCGGTGGCAATTCTCTATTGCCTGCTTCGCCGCTTCAACAATGTCATCCTTTTCCATCGTCCTGAGATTATGACTCGATGCATTTTCAATCCCCAGGAAAACGCCCCGGAATCCGGCATTGATATAAGGACAATTTTCATAAATCCGTTTTTCTTTCCATGAGCCTTCGCGCCTCCGCTATAAGAGCGGATATGGAAAAATCATCGCTTTCATAATCCGGTTCAAGGTTTCCGGCCAGTTCCATCTCGATGACATTTTCGGTACAGGTATCAAATAAAAACTTACCCGGAGGAAAGAGTTTATGGGTGTTCCGNNCCCCCTGATGACAGATAATCTTTCATGTTTTTTATCTGGTCAATCATGTTATCCGTGAACAGGTCTTCCGTCATGGAAGTAATATAGCCGGATGTTTTTAAAATCCACCCAAAAACGGGAAGTCTGAAATAGTCGCTTTTGACGATGGTCTTTTGTTTTTCAAACAGAGACACGAAGAGAATGGGATCAAGGAAGGAGAGGTGGTTGGCAATGATAATGGAAGAGCGTATGGAAGAGACATCTTTCGATATATGCCATTTCACTCTGGGAACAATGGTTCTCAAAAGAGAGAGAAAAATATGGTGGAGCTTGTGATTCAACTTTTGAAAGGCCTCTTCACGTCTGGCCGAAAAAAAGAAGGCAGAAAGATAGAATGGAGAAAAGAACACGAGGTATCCCATAATGTAGTATGTCCAGAGAATGACTGTGATAGTAAAATCTTTGGCGGGGTTTAGCAGTGCAGAAAACTTGTTTCGCGTATCGTTTATCGTCATAGCGAGATTTTTGAACAACCTGGACGTTATGTAAAATCCCACCTTGCTCCCGTTTGTTAAAGGGGGCATGCGGGGATTTTTTGAGCTATGATAAATTCCTCTTGCAAAGTTCTCAAGGCATCTTTTTTATGATCAGGCTGGTGTTGACACCGCCAAAGGCAAAGTTCTGGATGGTGGCGACCCGAATCGGATGCTCCCTCAGTTTCGCCACGTGGTTGATCATGGCGCACCTTTCATCAACCTCGTCCAGGTTCAGGGTCGGAGCTATAAACCCTTCCTCCATCAGATATACCGCAATGATGGTTTCAATGGCGCCGCATGAGCCCATAGTGTGTCCCATATAGCTTTTCAATCCGACAACACCGGGCAGATTCCCGTAAACGTCATAAATGGCCTGTGCTTCAATCACATCGCCCATCTTGGTCCCTGTAGCATGGGCACTGATAAAATCCATCTCATCCGCATTGATCTTCGCATCTTTCAGACCTATCCGAATGGTATCTCTGATGCCGTTCAGGTTCGGCAGGATCAGGTCGCCGCCATTGTTGTTGCAGGCGAATCCTATGACCTCAGCGAGTATGGGGGCGCCCCTTTTTCGTGCATATCCATACTCCTCCAGCATGACGGCCCCGGCCCCTTCTCCTACGACAAGGCCGTCCCTCTTGGTATCAAAGGGACGCGGGGTCAGATGGGGCGAATCGTTAAAGGCCGTCGAGCAGGCGAGAAGATTATCGAACACAGCGACGGTGGTCGTATCGTATTCATCAGCACCTCCGCAAAGCATGGCGTCCTGCATGCCGTACTTGATTGCTTCATAGCCATAGCCTATAGACTGGCTGCTCGTCGTGCATGCCGTACATGATGAAATGACACGGCCCGTAATACCGAACATCTTGGTAATATTGACGGCTGTGGTGTGAACCATGGATTTCAGGTAATCGACGGCGCCAATGGTGGAAAACTCAGTTCGGGACGCGCCGAAAAAAGTCCTGTAGATATCCCGCTGAACAGTTGGACTCCCGTGGGTCGAGCCGAAGGCAACACCCAACCGGCCGGACGTGACAAAGTCCTGATCCAGACCGGCACCCTCAATCACTTCCTTCGCCACCTGGCAGGCATAATAAGCAACAGGCCCCATGGTTTTCCGGTGTTGGCGCTTGAAATCATAGGAGATGGGGTAATCAACGGTTCCAAAAACCTTGGAGTGGATGTAGGAAGACAACAGGCCGTCCTCCCGCAAAGTTTTAACCCCGGAAATCCCGTGAACCAGACTGTGAAGAATCTCCTCTTTGGTGCGGCCAATGGGGGTGATTGAAGAACATGCTGTAATGACGACCCTTCTTTCCATAAGGCTCCCGTTTATGTGAAACTGGCCTCACCGCTTGGCAGTGCCGGTCTTGTCCTGGCCAGCGACTCTATATAATCACAGATCTGATTGATAGTCCGGATATCCATGGCCTGTTTCTTTTCCTCCTGGGTCAATTCGTAACCGAGCATTTTTTCGATCTTGAGGAGCAGCTCGATGGCATCTATACTGTCAAACCCATGCTTTTCTCTTAGGTTATCATCCAGTCCCGGATTTTCAATCTCAAATTCTTTTCGAAAAAAATTAAGGATTTGCGTTATAATCTCGTCACGTGTCATATGGAATCTCTAAAACTCCAGAGGGGCATTTTCTCGTCTTCTGCAAACCGGTTATACCGGAAACGTTTTCCAAAGATGGATCGTCTTCGGATCGACGGCTACAGGCTTTCCCGATGAATTAAGGGCGCAATGCTTGGTAAATCCTTTGCAGATGATTCCCCCGGTCTCAGGATGGGTGATCACATAATCAAAGCGAAGCTTCACCCGTTCAAGCTCCGCCGGGCGGGTATACACCAACATGAGATCGTCATAAAAGAGCGGTTCGTGGAAACATATACCCAGTTCTATAATGGGGTATAAATAGCCGCTCTCTTCTATTTCCCGGTAAGGATATGCCGCATGCCGCATCAGCGAGGTGCGGCCGAACTCAAAGTAACGGAGATAGTTTGCGTGATAGACCACCGACGAACGGTCCGTATCGGCGTAAAGCGTCCGCATCTCGCATCGGTGCCAGACAAGGCC
>PLLV01000089.1:0-1894 GCA_003142295.1 Syntrophaceae bacterium | reverse complement strand
CCAAACTGCGGATCGGGGATATAATTTATTGTAGGGAGGAGCACTCCCTTTTGCATCCCTTCGATGGTGAGTGCATTTTCTATGGCGGCGGTGGCACCCAGGGAATGGCCTATCTGGGATTTGTTGGATGATATGGGAATATGTTTCAATCTATCTCCGAAAACGGTGCGCAGACATTCTACCTCCATGCTGTCTCCGGTGGTCGTTGATGTTCCGTGGGCATTTATATACCCCACATCATTCGGCCTGAGTTCCGCATCGTCAAGGGTTTCCAAGATCGCCCGTATGGCAGTAGACTTGTTCGGTCTCGTAAAATGATGGGCATCTGACGTCCAACCTATACCCATGACCTCAGCCTTTGCCTTGAGTCCGTAACTCGAGAGCATCTCATCCGCAGCCAGAACAACAACCCCTCCCCCTTCAGAAACTACAAAACCTTTCCGATCGATGCTGAAAGGCCGCGACGCCTGGGAAGGATCGTCATAGGCGCGATCATTATGATGCATCTTTATTGTGGCATTCATATTGGCAAAGCCATGGATAATCTCCGGTATAATAGGCATCTCTACGCCGCCGGCGAGAACAAAGTCGCAGTCCCCGTCCCGTATCATCCTTGACCCGATGGCAATGGCGTGATTCCCCGTGGCACATGCCCCCTGGGGAGAGAATATCGGACCGGTAAAGCCGAGAAGCATCCCCGCCTTGCCCGACGGCAGGTTGGCACAGAGATTGGGAAGGAGGTAGGGACTCACTTTCAACGGTCCTTTGTCCCTCAAATTTTCCATGGCGATGCGGAAGGAGTCCGTTCCGTTTATGGCAGAGCCGATCAGACAGGCTGTTCTCGGCCCTGTTTCTTTGTTCATTTGCAACCCGGAATTTTCCAGGGCTTCTTTACAGACTGCCATGGTAAGAATGACAAAGGCTGCGTTCCAGTTGTAAACATCCTTTTCACTCGAAAAATCGTAAGTCCTGGGATCCCAATCCGGTATCTCTCCCACAACATTGCTGAGGGATTTCACGTGACATCGGGTAACCTTGCGGAAACCGGCTTCGCCCCTAACCGCCCGTTCCCAGGTCTCCTTAAAGGTCTTTCCCAGCGGCGTCGCAGCGCCATACCCAATGACAAAAACCCTTCTGTTCTTTGGTGCCTTCATATTTTTGCATTCTGATGTTTACAGTGCTCATCCAATTCTGCGAAGGACAATGCATGAATTACAGCCGCCGAATCCAAATGCATTTTTTAATACATGCTCCTGAGCTACTCTTCTTGCCCCTTCCGGAACGCAATCGATAGCTATATCCGGATCAGGTATATAATTAATCGTAGGGAGGACNNGTCCCCGATCTTCGTCGATGTCCCGTGGGCATTGACGGCATCAATATCTCCCGGCTTCAAGCCGGATTGAGCAATGCTTTCCGCAATGCACCTCCTTACCGTCTCCAGGTTCGGGGCAACAAAATGATGGGCGTCTGATGTCATGCCCCATCCCGCCATTTCAATTTTGGGAGTTACCCCGTGGGCCTTCGCGTAATCCTTACTTGCCAGGATAATACAGCCGGCGCCCTCCGATACGACAAAGCCCCTTCTGTTGATGGAGAAGGGACGGCTTGCCTTCTCCGGAGGTTCTTCCGGTTGCCCCTCTTTCGGCCTGTATGCGCCGTTCATCGTGAAAAAACCGCCCACTATGGCTTCAACAAGAGGAAAATCAACAGCGCCGCAGATGACAACATCCGCCATACCCTGTTCTATTAACATGGCCCCGATGATCATGGAGGTAGAACCCGTAGCACATGCGGTAATGGTCGAGGTTATGGGTCCTGTCGCCCCGGTCATGATGGAAATTTTTCCTCCTACCATATTGATGCAGGAGTTCGCATTGGTAAACGGATGGGG
>PLLV01000093.1:11863-32530 GCA_003142295.1 Syntrophaceae bacterium | reverse complement strand
GGATCAAATGTCGTTTTGTAAGCTAGGATCTCGATGCGGGAGATGGCGAGTCCGATTTTATCCTGCACCATCGCGTTATTGACTTCGTCGACACCTTTGTCTGTTACAACCCGTCCTTCCCGTCTGCCCGCAAGACGAGTCAGTCCCTTTTCATCCATAAATTTTAGGTGATAACGCACAGCTCTTTCACTCAAAATCACACCCGAATCCCGCATCCGCCTGGAGATAAGCCGGGCACCGACTGGCTGCCCGCTCTCTTTGAGAATTTGCAGGATAAGAACTATCTTTCTCTCAATTCCTTCGGAATCAAACAATTTTTTCATAAGGCAATCGGCAATAGTTTGCCGTCGCTAATAGCAATATTAGGGTCATTTGTCAACAATAATGTGCGATAATTTCTATATTTGTATGCAAAAATGTGTTATTTTTCGCATGGAATCTTGAACAAATTATCCTTTCTTTCCAGGCCGATTTTTTGATATAGTGCATGTAATATTTAATAATTCTTATTGATTTTACTTATGCGTATTGTACGCCATAGAGCAGAAAATTTATAAGAATAGTATAACTACAGAATCCAGAATATATTCAGAGGAAGGACGGTCGTATGGTCAAGACAAATCCATTCAGCATCGCCCAGAGACAATTGGATCAGTGCTCAAGAATTTTAAATCTGGAGCCAGGCATTCATGAGGTGCTTCGGTCACCCATGCGTGAACTTCATGTTTCTCTGCCAGTCCGCATGGATAATGGTTCCACAAGGGTATTTCAGGGATTTAGAGTCCAGTACAACGATGCCAGAGGTCCCACTAAGGGCGGAATCCGGTTTCACCCGGAAGAGACGATAGATAATGTTCGCGCTCATGCAGCGTGGATGACATGGAAATGCTCACTTCTTGATCTACCTCTTGGTGGCGGAAAAGGTGGTGTAATCTGCAATCCCAAGGAAATGTCACAAGGAGAACTGGAACGTTTGAGCCGGACGTACGTGGACAGCGTGTGGCAAATCATCGGTCCTGATAAAGATGTGCCTGCCCCAGATGTGTATACAAACCCGCAGGTCATGGCGTGGATGATGGATGAATACTCAAAACTTTGCGGGAAGAATCAGTTTGGTGTCATCACGGGAAAGCCACTCTCTCTGGGCGGCTCTGAAGGACGCAGCGATGCTACGGCTCTGGGTGGCCTTTACACGGTGCGTGAAGCAGCTCAAGAATGCGGGGTTGATCTTTCTCAAGCAACAGTGGCTATCCAGGGGTATGGCAATGCGGGCTACCATGCAGCCTGCCTTGCCACATCCCTTTTGGGCTGCAGAGTGTTAGCTGTCAGCGATTCCAAAGGTGGTATTTATAATAAGGAAGGGCTCGATCCGGAAGCAGTCGGTATCCATAAGGCAAAGACATCTTCAGTAATTTATTTCCCCGGTGCCAAGCCTATATCCAATGAAGAGATACTTGAACTCGATGTAGATATTCTCATACCCGCTGCCATGGAAAACGTAATAACAGACAGAAACGCCCCGCGGATTAGAGCGAGGATTATTGCTGAGCTGGCGAGCGGACCGACCACGATGGAAGCTGATGATATCCTCCATAAGAACGGCATTCACGTGATACCGGACTTCTTGTGTAATGCGGGAAGCGTTACCGTGTCATACTTTGAAATGGTGCAAAATGCCTATATGTACTACTGGGAACTGGAAGACGTGCACAAACGACTTGATAAGAAAATGACCACAGCGTACCATTCAGTCATCAATACCTCCAGGAAGTTCAACACCAACATGCGGCAGGCCGCCTACGTAGTTGCAGTGGAACGCGTCGTTGAAGCAATGAAACTTCGCGGTTGGGTATAAATTCGTCCTGATCCTGCATTGACAGATTAACAGTATCACTCGATGCCTTGCGAGTGGTGCGAGAGACGAATTTTATCGGCTTTTGTGTTCAAGGGGTTCAGCATATCCCGGAAATGATAGCCAGACAGTATGCGCCTGCCTGTAGTATTCAATTTTAATTAGGTTATCACAAATTGTGTCAGGTTTTCGAGCACCAAGGGCTGATCCCGATTGTCTATGAGGACGATACGGTTCCGGTTCAGCTCTTGTTGAAGAAATCAGTCATGCAAACTTCTCAGAAGCATTCTCACTCAATACAGCAAATCGCCTTCTGTCTCTGCGGATCGGCAAGCACTTTAGCGTATTTCCCTCCGGTCGTCGCCGGTACATCAATAATCTGCAACACATTTCTGAATTTAACTGCATCCTGCAAGAGATCCATGAGGATGTTCGGTGAATTCTCGAAAAATTCATGATTAAAATCTGCTTCAGGGTCATTCGGATAAACTGGCACATAAATAATACCGGCTTCGACCAAGTCCAGAAAGAAGTGGGTGCCGTAGGAAAATTCAGGGAGATGCCCCGCTTCCTCGCGGGCAATTTCTACAAGTACAGAAGTATTATTTATATCGGCGTAACTCACATTGACGCCAAGGTCGATGTTGCTGCTTCCCCATCGGCCAGGTCCCATCATCATGATCTTACCTCTCGCAATTACTGGGTGCTGATTGATTGATCCGACCACCCGGCCAAGGGATTTCTTCACATCCATGGACTCAACGTGAGCATAATGTTTAGGGTCAATATAAAGTATGTAGCGGATGTCGGATATTAACCCGCCGCTGATAGTACGACTGGCCTTGAACAATATGCGCTCTTTCGGCAGCGCATCGGGAAAGGTTACAGGGGCAATCGATCCCGGCACTGTCATCGGCCGGCATTGCAGCAGATTTATCCGTATGTGACCGCTGTTATCTACAGAAGCGGTGAATTCCGTGTCCAGTGGATGTCCATATGCTTTTTCAAGTCTTGTCAGCATGGCATCCATAATCTCTATGAAATCGGTACGGCCGATCAGGTTGCTAAATGTAAGAACAAGCTTCTGTGTTGAACCGTCCAGCCGTCCTGTGAATGGATCAATCAGATAGCCATCCGCCAGCAAAGATATGAGAAGGTGAAGATTCGGATAGTCCCTGTCAGCCAGTATGTCAGCTACAGACATAGTTACAAATGCATTTTTTTCCAAGTCAAGCAGATCTGCTTCCCACTGGGAATACTTCGCAATACGAAGGCCATACTCCGGTCTGAGCTCTGGATGGCTGATGGCTATCATCCTTGGATAGTCATTGCCTACCCGGTTCACAGCACGCGTCCCAAGTCCGAATACAAGGCGGATCAACCCCTTTGTCGCGTCTATGCGATCTGTCCAAGCATAAAGATTCCGAGAGCAGGCAACGCCTGCAAGAGATGGAAAGAAGTATTTCTTATATGGCATGCCTGAAACACGCTGCACAAGTATCGCCATCTGCTCATCTCTATCCTCAAGTCCCATGGCGCGGCGGTAAGATAATGCATCCGGATTCAGGGCACTGGCATAGACGAGCTTCACGGCTCTCAAGAACGCTTCGAGACGCTCTTCGGAACTGCCCTGATTTGCACAAAATTCGCTACGGTACTTGCCGGCAAAGGCATTGCGGAAACTATCCTCCAAGAGGCTGCTTGATCTGACGATAATTGGCGCCTGGCCGTAGTAATCTAACATGTTACCAAACTGTTCAATGATCTCCGGGGGGAATTTACCTTCCAGGAAACGCCGTTCTACTTCTCCAAATTCATTATCTGAGATATGGGAACTGCGAGTCAATTGCAGACGCAGGCGGAAGAGATCATTATTTACCAGGAAGGTAAAGAAGACATCTGAACCTATATAGAAAGAATCGTGAGCTTCCAGGATCTGTGAAAAGTCCTCGTTACCGTCTTCCAGGAGGATGCGTCTCGCCAGAAGCATCCCCGCCGCCTTTCCGCCAATCTGACCGGAGCCGATCAAGCGGTCCCGTATACTCAGAAGATCGCTTATTCTGAAATAGAAATCTGCCAGTTTATTGAATTCGGGATGGCTCCCTATCATCATCTGCAAGAGTTCCTGTTTGAGTGCTGAGATCTCCGGTGCTGTTTCTGATAGATCCTTTTCCGCTTCCTGGTATTGCAGCAGTTTTCTGAAGACACTTTCCCACGGGGCTATCGATTCAGCCATGATGCGGAGCGGCTTTTTGCTGGCACTTGCGGATACTGCAGCGGCCTCCCCGCTGTGAAAGACAGGAACCCAGCCAGTGCCGGACATCATGTGCGGAAGAAACATCTTTGGAGCGTATCTGTCCCATACTTTCAGCGGATGGAGGTACATTATTTCTTGTACGTGGTAGACATCAATCAACAGTTGAGTCGTGTCACGAATCCTCGCTACTGCACTGTGAGAATGCTGACCCCGTGTAAGTGCAAAATATGCCACTGTTTCAAGCTCAAAGAGATAGGGGCACGTAACCTGGAAAAAGTTCGCCAGCAGTTCATCTGTTGCCCAACGAACGACGAGAAAAGATAGGTTATCGAATATATAGAATATTTCTCTGCCAAATGACTCGATAATTTTATTGACTTCCCCGCTGAAGGTATCGAAACCTACCTCCGGGTTCAACTCTATGACTGTTAAGCCGGGCCGTGCTTCAAGAATTTCCATGTGGGGCGCAAATCGGAGGTATATGCACTTCCGTCCATCTGCTATAGCCTGACTTGCGAACGGTTCAGCGAAATATTTATACTCTTCCAGATGGTCGACCTGCCATACGACATTGTCGCCATACCGGAGCCCCTGAATAACTTCATCCAGTGACGTTAGACCACTTTTTACGGTTTCTGTCTTCATCCGTCTTGCAATTGATTATTTTTCAATTATCCTTTTTCGGGATTGTCCGGCATTCCAATAATCTCACACGGCAAATAGGCTTGACCCAGTCCGCTCCTGCTATCCATCTTTCTTCCATGTATTATTTTCTTATCTGTTAGTCCAATGTAGCACAAATTATACAATATTTCTTTGATTTTAGTTAGAATCATCAATATCAGAAGGTCCTTATGTAACCGCATTTCATCCACACTCTGAAGACTGATCTCTATAAATTTGAGACATAGTACATGCGACAAGCACAAATTTTCTTGGAACCCTGAAGAAACAAATAAGATCAGCGAATTTGATTTAATCCTGGTAACCAACACACCTGCAAAGTGACAAAAATTCTGATGTTCAAAAGACACCGGTTGATCGAGGCAAGCTTCATTTGGTTCTTCATGCTGTATCAAAACAAACCACAAGAAATTGATTGTCCATTCGTACATTACCGTATTATGTTGTCTGTAAATTATACAAAGAACAATTTTGTTATTTATGAATTATCATAAGCGCCTTACTTCTTATTTTTAAGACACATTGTCGTCCCGAAATAAAAATAAAAGTTGCAATTTTGTATTAAACAAGCTATAGATAATCTAATGAGCAAATAAAAGCGAGGACAGTCTTTTATTTGCAAACGGATCGAAAGTAACAAATTTCGCTATAGGCGTTCTCGCAAAGACAGCAGTTCTTGGTGCTTTCTGTGCTTTACCGGTGACTCTTCATATGATGACCATGATGTAATAGCCTGTTTCTCTATTGATTAAGGAAAATGTACCAACTGATTGGGAATTAAGAAGGCAAGAATTTTAACAATAACGATTAATTCTTTCTAAGCACAATCAAAAGGAGGGAAATATGTCTATAAATTGGGGACCATTTTTCATTGTGCCGTCTGCATCGCAGAGGACTCTATCGGGAAGGGTTGTCTTAAGAGAAAGTTTCGACGAAGAATTACTGAAAAAGGATCTGGAGCAGCTTGGATATTCTCACGCCGCGATTAAGGCAACAAATCCTTGGTATTATCGCAAAAAAAACACCGAATCCTGGATCAAGATCGATGAATCTTCCGACAGGCAAAATAACTTTGCCGTTCCATGGGTGACGACGAAGTTGAAAAATGGTGAATATCAGGTCCTGGGCGTTATGCATGTGTCTATCAAGAAAGGCGATGACGAACAGATAATAGCCAGGCAGAACGTAATGGACGTCACGGTTAAGAATTAGATCCTGGTATTAACCCCCTCACTGAGCAAACAGTCTACAGCAACGTTCTATGATTGCGTAACACTTACTGTGTAAGGGGAGAGGGAGGAGTTTTGTATCTTCTATGACCAAGCAAATATGGAGTCCATCACAGATTGGCAAGGCAGGCGCTAAAGACTTAAGCGTTCATAATTACGAGGAACTTGCTGCTCTTCACGCTATTGCCAAGATACTGGCACAGCCTCAGGAATTGCGCGATCACTTAGAGCAGGCCTTAAAGGAGATGAGCCTGCGACTGGGAATGGAGCGTGGTATGATATCGCTTCTCGATCGGGAGACAGGGGAAGCGTGGCTCGACGTGGCGCATGATGTCAACATTCAGGGGCTTGAGGTCATGTATAAACCTGGTGAGGGTATTACTGGGAGGGTGGCACAGACCGGACGTCCCATGGCCGTAGCCAATCTCGGAAAGGAGGCTCACTTTCTGGACCGCACGGGTGCAAGACGTTCACTGAACAGATCCGAACTCTCTTTCCTCTGTGTGCCAATTATATATGACGCAAAGGTCGTTGGCGTGATATCGGCAGATAAAGTGGCGCGTATTGTCGAGAATCTCGATCGTGAGCTTGCTATGCTTTCAGCAGTTGCTGAGCTTATTGCCAGAGCTGTCCACACCCGTGCCCTTGAAGAGGAAAACCGCCGTTTGCGGATGATTGTCGGTCGTTCAAAAGCGCCATCTGTTGATATCATGGGCAGTTCCAGGGCCATGCAGGAAATTTACGGACTTATCGCACAGGTCGCCGATACAAACACGACGGTATTGATAAACGGAGAAACAGGAACCGGCAAGGAGTTGGTGGCGCGGGCAATCCATATGAACAGCTCGCGAAGAGATTGTCCTCTAATTTACGTAAATTGCGCTGCCATGCCGGATACACTGATAGAAAGCGAACTCTTCGGCCACGAAAAAGGTGCATTCACGGGAGCCTCACACAACAGGAAGGGCCGATTTGAAGAAGCACACGGTGGAACAATCGTTCTTGATGAAGTGGGTGAATTGTCAGCGGCGGCTCAGGCGAAGTTATTGCGGGTCCTCCAGGATAAACAGATCCAATCATTAGGTTCATCGAGGGCAGTGAATGTCAATGTGCGCGTGATAGCCGCTACCAATCGAGACCTTGAACAGGATATTACGTCGGGGCGGTTTCGCAGCGATTTATACTATCGACTCAATGTGTTCCCGATCTATCTCCCCCCCCTGCGGGAGCGGGGCAGCGATATAATAATGCTGGCAGATCACTTCGTACTGAAATATGCGAAAGAGCTCAGCAAGCCGGTTAACAGAATTTCCACTCCGGTACTGGAAACATTTCTGGCATATCAATGGCCGGGCAATGTGAGAGAGCTGGAAAACTGCATGGAAAGGGCTGTCTTAGTGGCAACGGGAGATACCATTGAAAGCATTCATCTCCCTCCCTCTCTTCAGCTTAAAATCAGAGATGGCGAGAAAAAAGAGCAGGGGAAATTGAAAAATGTCGTGGAAAGTCAGGAGAGGTCACTCATTATCGACGCCCTGAAGGAAACGAGGGGAAATCAGAGCAAGGCAGCAAAATTACTGGGTACCACGAAACGAATCACCCAGTATAAGATTCAGAAATTTGGTATTGACCCTTGGCAGTTTCGTCCGAAAAGAACCGGATCAATGGCACCTTCGGTCGAAGGAGAGGAAATATAGCTTAGTTCATGATAATTCATCGCTAATATGCGAAAAGTACATTTTTGTTTTTTCTTCAAGCTTGGATATGTATTATAATAGCGGATGTGACATGCGATCTTATCTCTAATATCTTCTCGTGTCCCTGCTCTCAAAACATAAAAGTTAATATTTCTAATAATATTAAATGTTTATAATTAAGTTACAATGGTCGTCAGGCATATAGTTCATTTTTGTACACTCCACATTTGACTTTTCACAAAAATGCGTGTAGTGGAGGCTGTATTTTTTTCAGATATAGAGAGGTTTTTAACGGTCAACAATATCTCCGCATTCATCTGAGAATTCCGCGGAGTAAATAAATAGAGAGGGAAAATGTATGTGTCGTTTATTTGCTATTACCAGTTCAGACCCGATTTCCCCGATGGTGGCGCTGCGTGCCATTGACGTCATGAAGGAAGGGCATGATGGGTCGGGTACAGGAATGTTCATGACCGATCTGGCTGGTGATTTTGAAAAACTCAAGACAGAGCCGATTCTGTCCGGCACCTTTACCAACGAGGGAGTCAAATCACTGGACCGATTCATGACAGAATGCGACTTTCTGGTGAAGCATGAGCTATCCATCCGCCCGAAGAAACTGCCTCCCTCTGGTACACCCAAACGAGACTACTATCTGATCCGAGTATACGAGTATCCACCAGCCTGGAAGGACCTCAGCGTGGCGGAGATTCAATTTCGACTGATGATGATCCGCTTGCAGTTGCGGCGGATGGGAGAAGAAGATGGTTCAATGATGATTTTCAGCTTCTGGCCTGACGTCATCATGATTAAAGAAGTAGGCGATCCCATGGCAATCGCAGATTATCTGGGGCTTGATCGACAAGAATTGCAGGCACGAGCCATGCTTGTTCAGGGACGGCAAAATACAAACTATGCGATAAATATCTATGCGTGCCATCCTTTCTTCATCCAGGGCATGGCTACCATGACAAATGGGGAGAACACGGCCTTCGTCCCCATCAGGGAATTTCTTATGTCGCGGAATTTCCCAGGTTACATCGGATACCAGTCAGACTCGGAAGTGTTTACCCATATACTGCACTACACAGTCAGACATCTGGCTCTGGGGCTTCCGATGTACAAGCATGTGATTACGCCATTAATGGATGGGGAACTGGCAAGGCACCCCGATGGTGAATGGCTGCGCAGGTTAAAACAGGCCTGCCGTCCTCTCATAATCGACGGTCCCAACTGCGTCATGGGCTGTCTGCCGGACAAAACCCTTTTTATGGTTCAGGACAGCAAGAAATTGCGGCCGGGAGTCGTCGGGGGCCATCCGGGAATGTATGCCTTTTCTTCTGAAATGTGTGGGCTGGATGCTACGATACCAGCCCGTGATAAAAACCGGGATTTTCAACCAATGAAATATGACACGGTAATCGTCGGCCCGGAACGACGGGAGGTAGAGATATGGGATCAGTGGGATGCCTTACACCATTCACACTAAGTGTAAAAGATCTTCCTTGGATTATTCTATGGGATAAAGAAAAGTGCACCCTCTGTGGCAGGTGTACGGCCGTCTGCCCTGTTCGTGCAATTGAGCTGGGTGTCCACAGGAAGCGGGCTATCAACGTCTCCATAGGGCTGGAGGAAAAACCTGGCAACCTGTTTACTGTTTATCACGGTATCGACCAGCGTACTGACCCGGTCCATGCCTGCGTGGGTTGTGGAATGTGCAATCTTGTATGCCCCAACAATTGCATTATACCCGCTCACAATGAGGAAATTGATAAGTTGCGTTTTCATAATAATGTGGGAGGCGTTCCCAGACGCCGTGGCGGACGCCGCAATGTTCCCGGAGTCATTTTAGATCAAATAAAGTTTATACGCATCTCTATGCTGACCGACCCCGCACTGGACGCAGGTCGCCACGAATTTGAATTGAGGACTCTTCTCGGACGAATTCTGCCACCCGAGGAGATGATCCGGGTGACGCAGGAAAATGGCTGGACACCTCCAGTTCGCGAGATTTACCCACTCATCATCGGCAGCATGTCATTCGGCGCCTTGTCCCCTAATATGTGGGAAGGGCTGCAAATGGGTGTGGCCTATCTGAATGAAGAACTGGGGATGCCCGTGCGGATGTGTACAGGTGAAGGTGGATGTCCCCCGCGGCTCCTCAGGTCTCGATTTTTAAAATATGTAATTCTCCAGATTGCCAGCGGCTATTTTGGCTGGGATGAGATTATCCATGCCCTGCCTGAGATGAAGGAAGATCCTTGCGCCATAGAGATCAAGTACGGTCAGGGCGCTAAACCTGGTGATGGCGGTCTCCTCATGTGGTACAAGGTTAATAAACTAATCGCTGCAATTCGCGGCGTGCCGCCCGGCGTCAGTCTGCCAAGTCCGCCGACCCATCAGACAAAATATTCCATCGAGGAATCGGTCGCCAAAATGATCCAGTCTATGTACATGGGGTGGGGCTTCCGTGTACCGGTATATCCCAAAATTTCCGGAACAAGCACGGCGCTGGCGGTCCTCAATAATTTGACGAGAAATCCATACGCGGGGGCTTTATCTATTGACGGTGAGGATGGCGGTACCGGCGCGGCATATAACGTATCGATGGATCATATGGGGCACCCCATCGCGAGTAACCTCCGGGATGCCTACCTCAACCTAGTCAAACTGGGCAAACAGAACGAGATCCCTCTTTTCGCTGCAGGCGGCGTTGGCAAGAGCGGCAACCTTGCAGCCAATGCAGCGGCCCTGATCATGCTGGGGGCAAGCGGCGTCCAGACAGGAAAGTACATGATGCAGGCAGCAGCCGGCTGCCTTGGCTCTGAAAGCGATCGCTGCAATATCTGCAATATCGGCATCTGCCCGAAGGGGATTACCTCCCAGGATCCCAGAGTAGATCGACGACTCGATCCCGAAAAGGTCGCTGAACGGGTCGTGGAGGTATTTTTGAGTTTTGACACGGAATTGAAAAAAATCGTCGCTCCCCTGGGTCGCTCCACTTCACTTCCCATTGGTATGTCTGATGCTATTGGCATTGCAGATCATCATGCTGCCGAGCGGCTCAGTATAAGATATGTAGTGTAGGGATAAGGAGTGTTCATGCCAAAAAAAGTAAAAATCGTTCTNNNGGCTCAATGGGATTCCCTAACACGTTTATTGACGTAATCGGGCCTGCGTCCGATGATGTGGGATGGCTCAACGCCGGAGCACATATAGTCGTTCGCGGTAACGCAACTAATGGTGTGGGAAATGCCATGGCTCAGGGCAAGATTTATGTTACCGGCGATACCGGGGCCCGGGGCATGACCATGACAAAACACAACCCCCGCTTCGATCCTCCGGAGCTGTGGGTATTAGGGAGCGTAGGCGACTCCTTTGCCGAGTTTATGGCCGGCGGCATTGCCGTTATCTGCGGACATGAGACGCCCCGCGTAGATAACATCCTTGGCTACCGTCCATGCGTCGGTATGGTTGGCGGAAAGATATTTTTCCGGGGACCACATAAGGGCTACAGCTCGCAGGATGCCAGGTTGACGAAGCCCGACGATGAAGAGTGGAAGTGGCTGACCTTCAATATGAAGGCATTTCTCGACACCGTCGGCAGATCGGATTTGTATCCGCTCCTGACCGGCGACCGCAGCGCGTGGCAGCTCCTCGTGGCGCTCAATCCTCATGAAAAGCATGGCGGCCCATCAAAAAGTATGGGCCAATTCCGCAAAGAAGTATGGGATCGGGAACTGGGAGCCGGTGGGCTGATTGGTGATCTGTCCGATCTGGACAGAAGCCCTATCGATGTTATCACAACCGGCATACTGCGCAGATTTGTTCCTGTATGGGAAAATGACAAATACCTGCCGCCCTGCCAGGCGGGATGTCCCACTGGAATCCCTGTGCAAAAGCGTTGGGCGTTGATACGCGAAGGGTTGATGGAAAAGGCCGTGGATCTGGCACTGTCATATACTCCATTTCCGGCAACTGTTTGCGGATATCTATGCCCGAATCTCTGTATGGAAAACTGCACACGGCAAAAAGAAAGCCTCCCAGCGGTCGACATTACCCTGCTCGGTAAAGCCAGTTTAAAAGCCAAGCCGCCGGAGCCCGCCCCCAAGACGGGCAAGAAGATAGCTGTCGTCGGCGGTGGGGCATCGGGGCTGTCCGTTGCCTGGCAGCTGTGGATGAAGGGACACGAACCGGTCATTTACGAAATGCGAGCTCGCCTCGGTGGAAAGATTACCGATATGATTCCCAGCAGTAGAATCCCTGACGAGGTAGTGGAACATGAATTGAACCGGGTAAGTGAACATGTTACCCACATCAATCTAAAACATCCTTTGACAAAGAAGGATTTTTTGCAAGTGAAAGAAAGGCACGATTTCACAGTAATTGCCATAGGGGCTCAAAAACCGCGAATGATTCCTGTTCCGGGCAACGAAAGGGCAATCCCGGCACTTGAGTTCCTCAGGCAAAGCAAGACCGGCAAAGCCATGGTGGGTGAAAAAGTGGTTGTCATCGGAGCGGGCAATGTCGGCTGTGATGCTGCGGCAGAGGCCGCGCGCCTGGGGGCCAAAGACGTAACCCTAATCGACATCCAGGAACCGGCATCGTATGGGAAGGAAAGGAAAGCCGCCGAAGCTGCAGGGGCAAAATTCCTGTGGCCCCGATTTACAAAAGCCATTACGGAAAAAGCCGTAGAGCTGACGGATGGGCAGATACTGCCGGCAGACACAGTCATCGTATCCATAGGCGATCAGCCTGATCTCTCTTTCTTACCGGAAGATATTGCGACAGAAAGAGGATTTATCGTTGTGGACGACCACTTTCAGACCAGCGATCCCCAGGTCTTCGCAATCGGTGACGCAGTGAAACTTGGACTTTTGACGGATGCCATCGGTGCGGGACGGCTTGCTGCAACCGCCATCGATAATGTGCTGAAAGGTTGGTACGAAACCTTTGATAAGCTGCCTCCCATTGATCCGGGGCGTGTTAAACTCGAATATTATGACCCGAGCATCCTTGCTTTTGATGATCCCGCGTATTGTGCATCTCAGTGCGCCTCATGCGGCGCGTGCCGCGATTGCGGCCTCTGCGAGACGATCTGTCCTGTAAATGCAATATCGCGACGGCAGGGGGACGGTGATCAATTTGAGTACAGTGTCAATGATGACAGATGCATCGGTTGCGGCTTCTGCGCCGGGGCTTGTCCTACAGGGATCTGGCTGCTCGTGGAAAACGAACCACTGGAATAACTGGGGAAAAAGAAAGACCGGCGATTTTTTCGAGGCAACCAAAATCTGCAGCGACAGAAACTCTTTTTTGAGTGTGGTTATTTGAAATCAAAAAATTCTGAAGAAAGGGGTATGTTATGTTTTCATGTAAAACGAAGAAAGATGTTCTGAAAGCGGTTAAGGACCACAATGTAAGTTTCATCCAGTTCTGGTTTACCGATGTACTCGGGATGCAGAAGATTTTCAGCATCACACCGTCCGAACTCGAAGAAGGTTTGGAAGAAGGGATGGGTTTTGACGGGTCTTCGATTCAGGGGTTCGCAAGGATCGAGGAGAGCGACATGATCGCCATGGCCGATCCGACAACCTTTCAGTTGATACCCTGGCGTCCTTCCGACCGGCCCGTGGCGAGGGTCATCTGCGACATCCTGAACCCCGACGGCACGCCTTATGAGGGCGATCCCCGTTACGTTCTCAAACGGGCCCTCAAAAAAATCGGCGACCAGGGCTATACCATGAATGTCGGTCCGGAGTTGGAATATTTCTATTTCGCCAATGACAAGACAACGGACATCCTGGATCAGGGCGGCTACTTTGACGGCCTTCCCATAGACAGTGCCACCGACCTGCGGCGTCAGACGATATTTGCCATGCAGGATATGGGAATCCGGGTTGAATACTCACATCACGAAGTAGCGCCAAGCCAGCATGAGATTGACCTCCGTTATGACGATGCCCTGAAGATGGCCGACAAGGTCATGACCTATCGAACTGTGATCAAAGTGATTGCCAGACAGAACGGTGTTTACGCCACCTTTATGCCCAAGCCTATCTTCGGCCAGAACGGCAGCGGCATGCACACCCACCAGTCCCTTTTCAAGGGCAGCAAGAATGCCTTCTTTGACGGGAAGGATAAATACCATCTATCTGCGGTGGCAAAAAGCTACATAGCCGGTTTAATGACACACGCGCCGGAGATCACCGCCATCTGCAATCAGTGGGTTAACTCTTACAAACGCCTGGTACCGGGTTATGAGGCACCGGTCTATGTCTCCTGGGCACGGCGCAACCGCTCCACCATGATTCGTGTTCCCATGTATAAACCGGGAAAGGAAAAGGCAACACGCATCGAATACCGTTCACCCGATCCGGCGTGCAACCCCTATCTCGCATTCGCAGTGATGTTAGCGGCAGGCATGAAAGGCGTCGAGAAAAAATACGTCCTCCCCGGACCTGTTGAAGAAGATATCTTTGAAATGGATGAGAAGGCCCGGGAAAAGGCGGGGATAACTTCTCTGCCCGGAAGTTTGTATGAGGCGCTTACACTGGTATCAAAGAGTAAACTCGTCAGGGAAACGCTCGGCGACCATATCTTCCAGAAGTTTATGGAGAACAAGAAGGTGGAATGGGATCGTTTCCGGACTCATGTGAGTCAATACGAATTAGACAGATATCTGCCCATGCTTTAAAGATTGGACGCCACAAGAAGTTCCTGTCTTCGATACACATGTGCACAAGGGTTTTTATGATTCAAGATCCATTTTGGAGTCTTGCCATTATTTGAAGAATCGTGTAAGAACCTTACATTCTATCGTCATTACTGATGAAGAAGAGAGCTGTGATTCACAGCTCGATAACCCTTGTGCACATGATTCAAATTTCTCATATTGGCATTTCCCATTATCAGAAATTCATGAACATTAAGACATCGAGGATGTTTATTTCCTGAGGTCAATTATGTCGTTGTTGCGAAAGAAACCACCGGCCATACTGGTTCTTGAGGACGGTAGTGTATATCGTGGATATGCCTTCGCCTCTTCCGGCGAGACCCTAGGAGAAGTTGTCTTCAATACGGGGATGACCGGATATCAGGAGATAATTACAGATCCGTCCTACAAGGGACAGATTGTAACCATGACATATCCCCTCATAGGCAATTACGGGATAAATCCGGAAGATATGGAATCCGGAGGTATCCACCTGGAAGGATTTATTGTCAGGGAGTATCAGCCGCATCCGAGCAACTGGCGCAGCCGCATGACGCTAAAAGACTTTCTTGAATTACATGGCAAGTTGGGCGTCGAAGACATTGACACGAGAGCCCTGACACGCCGCATTCGCCTCGAGGGTGCAATGCGGGGGATTATTTCGACAGAGACAGCGGATATCGATCTCCTCCTCTCGCGTGTACGGGCCTATCCGGGCCTTGTAGGCAGGGATCTGATAAAAGAGGTTACCTGCAAGCAGCCGTATCGATGGAAGGACGGCAAGCAGCAAGCGCTTTCTTCTGGCGGTTCAGCAGGGTTGTCCAGAAGAGAACAGCCGTTGCGGGTCGTCGTTCTTGACTGCGGTGTCAAGTACAATATACTTCGCAATCTGGAAATTTTGGGTTGTGAGGTCCTGGTCTTACCTGCGACAGCTGCGGGAAAGGAGATGTTATCGTACAAACCGGACGGCGTTTTGCTTTCCAACGGGCCGGGAGATCCGGCGGCATTACCCTACATTGTAGAAGCAACCGAATATGTCTTGGGCAAGGTCCCCATCTTCGGTATCTGCCTTGGCCATCAGATCTTAGGACAGGCATTGGGCGGGAGGACGGAAAAGCTGAAATTCGGCCACCATGGGGTTAACCAGCCGGTGAAGAATATGCGAAGCGGTCGGATTGAAATTACATCGCAGAACCATGGCTTCGTCGTAGTGCCGGAATCCTTGCCCGATAATCTTGAAAAAACGTATGACAACCTCAATGACCGTACCTCAGAAGGAATGTGCTACGAGTCTGAGCTGGCGTTCAGCGTGCAATACCACCCGGAAGCAGCACCGGGGCCCCACGATGTTAATTATCTATTTAAGAAATTCGTATCTTTAATGGAGACGAAAAGGAATAAGACTGATGATTCTGATCATTGATTTCGGCTCTCAATACAACCAGCTGATTGCCAGGCGTGTCCGGGAACACCATGTCTACTGCCAGATTGAGCCCCCGGATATTGATATCGCAAGAATCAAAGCCCTGCATCCGGAGGGCATTATTCTGTCCGGAGGCCCCGCAAGCATTTACGAGAAAGGGAGTCCGAGGGCAGATAAAAAAATCTTCGACCTCGGTATTCCCGTGTTAGGCATATGTTACGGCATGCAATTCATGGTCGATGCCCTCGGTGGAAAAGTTATCAGGGCAGAAAAAAGGGAATACGGGTTTGCCGAACTCAAAATCAAGGTTGCATCAGGCGTTTTCGCCGGCATAAACAAGGAAACGCGATGTTGGATGAGCCATGGAGACACCATTGGTGTCTTGCCGAAAGGCTTCAAACCGACCGCATCAACCCCCAATACGAAGATAGCCGCTGCTGAAAATGCATCCAGGCGATTATACGGTTTGCAGTTTCACCCGGAGGTTGTCCATACGCCTGAAGGAAAAAAAATGATGGAGAACTTCCTCTCCGGAATCTGTAACTGCAAAAAAAGCTGGACCATGAAATCTTTTGCTCGGGACGCCGTTGCAGAGATTCGCTCCCAGGTCGGCAACAGCAAGGTGATACTCGGTTTGAGCGGCGGCGTGGATTCATCAGTCGCGGCCGTCCTGCTCCGTCAGGCCATCGGCCGTCAGCTGCATTGTGTCTTTGTCGATAACGGCGTACTTCGGGAAGGCGAAGCACAGAAGGTTCAAGATGTTTTCCGGAAGCATTTCCAGATCAACCTGCGATTTGCCCGGGCAAAGAAGCTTTTTCTCGACAGGCTGAAAGGTATTAATGACCCTGAAAAGAAAAGAAAAATCATCGGTCGCACCTTCATCGAAGTCTTTGAAAAAGAAGCCCGGCGGATAAAGGATGTCAAATTCTTAGCCCAAGGAACCCTCTATCCCGATGTCATTGAATCCCGCTCGGCCTTTGGCGGTCCCAGCGCTGTGATCAAATCACACCACAATGTGGGCGGCCTTCCGAAGAAGATGCATCTGTCCCTGGTGGAGCCCCTCAAACACCTCTTCAAGGACGAAGTCCGGCTGTTGGGCAAGGAACTCGGTATGTCCGATGAGCAGGTCTGGCGACAGCCCTTCCCCGGCCCGGGTCTGGCGATCCGCATCATCGGGGAGGTCACGGAAAAACGTCTCGCTATCCTGCGCAAAGCCGACGTAATTCTCATGGATGAGATCCGCGCGGCTGATCTCTACCGCAAGCTGTGGCAGTCTTTTGCCGTTCTTCTGCCGATCAAGAGCGTGGGAATTATGGGAGATCAGCGGACCTACGAAAACATCCTGTCCATTCGGGCGGTAACCAGTGAAGATGCCATGACTGCTGACTGGGCGAGGCTCCCCCATGACCTTCTGGGAAAGATTTCCAACCGCATTATCAATGAAGTCAGGGGTGTGAACCGGGTCGTCTATGACATCAGCTCCAAGCCGCCAAGTACGATTGAGTGGGAGTGAGGGGAATGTGGACAGCACCCTTCGCCGCCAAGAATCTTTTTTCGACCATGCACATCCTCGCTCCGCTGCCGGGCTACAAACTCGCGTCTTAGGCGCTCAGACATGCACCCCGGCCGTAGCTATGCTGCGGTGGCATGGGACCCGAAAAAATCTTCGATTTGTAGCGAAGGGTCCTATCCACATATAGATGGGTGATAATAATTAAAGGAGGGCACAAAGTGCCTTGGTCTGAATGTATCTTCATAAAGCGCATGGCTGAGTTCATACCGAAAAAAGAAATGAACGACATTCCTCCTAACACCAGAGGTATTTATGCGCTCCTGAAGCAGACTAAACAAAATTATAATGTCGTCTATATCGGTCTTTCTGCGGGAGTGAAAGCAGGTATCTGTGGCAGGATGAGAGCACATAATCGCAGCCCCAAAAAAGCTGATGCATGGACACATTTTACAATCTTCGAAGTTCATGACAACATTACTAATGATCAAATACGCGAATTGGAAGGACTCTTTAGACACATATACAGAGAAGATCTAAATGCGAATAGTCTAAATAAACAACTTCGCTATAAAAAATTTAAAAAGATCACGAAAAAAAACTTGAAAAATTGGAAGCAGAGTTGACTTCAAGAGACGAATTGGAAAAAATATGCCCAAGAGAAATGACCTGAAAAAAATACTTATCATCGGTTCCGGGCCGATCATTATCAGCCAGGCATGCGAATTCGACTACTCCGGAACGCAGGCCTGCAAGGCATTGAAGGAAGAAGGGTATCAGGTCATTTTGATCAACAGCAACCCCGCGACAATAATGACTGATCCCGAAATGGCGGACAGAACCTACGTGGAGCCGATTACGCCGGAAGCTGTAGCAAAGATCATCGCTAAGGAACGGCCCGATGCCCTCCTCCCTACCATGGGAGGGCAGACAGGACTCAACACTGCAGTAGCCGTTGCGGAGAGCGGTGTGCTTGAGCGCTACGGCGTGGAGATGATCGGTGCTTCTCTCGAAGTGATCCAGAAGGCGGAGGATCGAGAGAAATTCCGCCATGCAATGGAGCGGATAGGACTCCGTGTACCCAGGAGCGGTTTCGCAAGAAATATGGAAGAAGTATTTGCAGTGGCGGCTATAATTGGATTCCCTCTTATTATTCGCCCCTCTTTCACCTTAGGTGGTACAGGCAGCGGTGTCGCCTATAACAGGGAGGAACTGGCGGAACTGGCCAAGGTTGGACTGGACGCCAGTATGATCCATGAAATCATGCTGGAAGAATCCGTTCTCGGCTGGAAAGAATTCGAACTGGAGGTGATGCGGGACAGGGCAGATAATGTTGTGATCATCTGTTCCATAGAAAATTTTGATCCCATGGGAATTCACACCGGGGATTCGATTACAGTTGCGCCCGTCCAGACCCTGACCGATGTGGAGTATCAGCGGATGCGGGATGCGGCCATTGCCATAATGCGGGAAATAGGCGTGGAGACCGGTGGATCAAACGTGCAGTTCGCGATAAATCCCCGGAACGGAGAAATGGTTGTCATCGAGATGAACCCCCGTGTTTCACGGTCTTCTGCCCTCGCATCCAAGGCAACTGGTTTCCCCATCGCAAAAATAGCGGCTAAGCTTGCTGTTGGCTATACCCTTGACGAAATCCCCAATGACATCACCAAGGAAACGATGGCTTCCTTTGAGCCGACCATTGACTATTGTGTTGTTAAGATTCCCCGCTGGACTTTTGAAAAATTTCCCGAGACGGAAGATGTATTGACGACGTCCATGAAATCGGTGGGAGAGACCATGTCCATCGGCCGTACCTTTAAGGAGGCCCTCCAGAAGGCGATTCGCTCGCTGGAAATCGGCCGATATAGCATGAAGATTTCTTTGCCTGCTGATATTGGCAATGCAGAGGAATTCCTATCTTCTAAATTAAGGACACCAAACTCACTGCGGCTGTTTTACATCGCCGCTGCCTTTCATCACGGGATGAACATAGAAGAAATCGCCCGTCTGACCTCGATCGATCCCTGGTTTCTGCACCAGATAAAGGCCATAGTTGAGGCGGAAAAGATTCTCGAGGCAACCCCGCCCTCAGTCGCGGTATTGCGGGAAGCCAAACGGATGGGTTTTTCTGATAGATATCTTGGCGAACTGTGGAGAAAACCGGAAGCGAAGATTCGCGAAGAGCGGTTTCGTGAAAATATCCTGCCCGTCTTCAAACTCGTCGATACCTGCGCCGCTGAATTTGAGGCCTATACTCCCTACTATTACTCCACCTACGAGATCGAAGACGAAGCACGACCATCATCGAAACCTAAGGTAGTCATCCTGGGAGGAGGCCCCAACCGCATCGGACAGGGTATTGAATTCGATTACTGCTGTGTCCATGCGTCCTTTGCCCTGCGTGAAGAAGGTTATGAGAGTATCATGGTCAATTCAAACCCGGAAACAGTGAGTACCGATTACGACACGTCGGATAAGCTGTTCTTCGAGCCGGTGACCCTGGAAGATGTCCTTCATATACTGAAGACGGAAGACCCTCTGGGCGTAATAGTCCAGTTTGGAGGACAGACTCCCCTTAATCTTGCCAAGGGACTGGAGGCCGCAGGGGCGAGGATCCTGGGTACATCTCCCGACGCGATAGACCGCGCCGAAGACAGGAAGCGTTTCCAGGATATTGTACGACGCTTGGATCTTAAGCAACCGGACAACGATACGGCAACGGACATCAAGGGCGCCCTCAAGGCAGCCCGGAGGATCGGGTTCCCCGTTCTGGTCAGGCCTTCCTATGTCCTGGGGGGACGATCCATGGAAATTGTGTACGATGATGAAACCTTGAGCCAGTTCATGGAAAGGGCCATTGCCGCTTCTCCGGATCACCCCATACTGATTGACAAATTCCTCCAGGATGCCATTGAGGTCGATGTGGATGCAATAAGCGACGGCAGGGATACCGTTATCGGTGGGATCATGGAACATATTGAAGAAGCCGGTATCCATTCCGGAGACAGCGCCTGTGTCCTTCCACCCATCACGTTTTCTCAGGAACTTCTAGAGACAATTGAGAAGCAGACAAAACTTATCGCCCGGGAGCTGGGAGTAGTCGGCCTCATGAACATTCAGTATGCCGTAAAAGACGGTGTCCTTTACGTTCTGGAGGTCAATCCGCGGGCATCCCGGACTGTGCCATTTGTCAGCAAGGCTATCGGCGTGCCTCTCGCCAAACTCGCAACCAAAATAATGCTGGGGCGATCCTTAAAAGAATTGGGATTTACGAAAACCATATGGCCGGAACATATC
>PLLV01000093.1:0-11846 GCA_003142295.1 Syntrophaceae bacterium | reverse complement strand
CATTTCAAAATATGGGCTTTCATATAATGGCCACTCGCGGCACTGCGGCCCATCTGGAAAGACACGGCATAAAGACAGAGACTATTCTCAAGGTCAGCGAGGGCCGTCCTCATGTTGTAGATCGTATTAAGAATGGCGATATTCAGGTGGTCATCAATACAAGCGTCGGGAGAAGGTCAAGCCTTGACGCCTATCACATACGCCGCGGTGCACTCACTCACAATGTTCTTTACACTACGACCACTGCAGGGTCCAAGGCTTTGAGTGAAGCTATCACGGCATTGAAGAAGGAGAACTGGGAGGTTTGTCCTCTTCAAGATTATCACAGTAATGCGAAGCTGTCACGGAAGAGAATAGCTAAAATTTGAGTGGTGACTATAGAGCTTTGTAAAGAGTTCGTACAGCCAGGTGCACAGATGCCCATGAGCAGACGCACCTGGACGCATACTGCATAGCTTGCAAAAAGAAGACAATGGTGTTAATTAGTTTTCTTCAAATTTTTACGAAGCCTTCATGGATAAATTGAGGTCATTTTTGATGTCTCAGTATTTTATAGCAGAAAGTAAGCCACGGGAAGAATGCGGCGTCTTTGCCGTCTACGGAAATGAGGACGCGGCACGTGTTACATTCTTCGGGCTTTTTGCCCTCCAGCATCGGGGGCAGGAGAGTGCGGGCATCAACACAGCGGATGGCTGTCACGTCTGTGGGCACAAGGGCATGGGACTGGCGTCCGAAGTGTTTAAGGAGGAGATGCTCTCGAAGTTGCCGGGTCACTTAGGCATCGGGCACGTCCGTTATTCGACAATGGGCTCCTCCATTCTCTCCAATGCCCAGCCATTTCTTGTTCATCACGCCGGCGAGCATTATGCCCTCGGCCACAATGGCAACCTTATCAATGCCCACGCATTAAGAGCTGAACTTGAAGACAAGGGCTCTATCTTTCAGTCCACAATGGACACCGAGGTTATCATCCACCTGATGGCCCATTATTTGAAAGACGGGTTCGAAGGCGCCCTTACGAAAGCCCTTGCACAGGTTGAGGGTTCTTACAGTATTGTTATGCTGACAAAAGACAAGGTAGTTGCTGCACGTGACCCCCGCGGTTTTCGCCCCCTTTCCTTAGGACAACTCGATGGCGGGTGGGTGATCGCTTCCGAGACCTGCGCATTTGACCTGTTGAGCGCCAGATATGTACGTGATGTAGAACCCGGCGAGATACTGATTATCGATCACACGGGATTAAAGAGCCTGACACCATTTCCGAAGGTGAGGCCTGCACATTGTATATTTGAGCTCATATATTTCGCACGACCCGACAGCCAGATATTCGGCCAAAATGTGTACATGTGCCGGAAACGACTCGGACATAGCATGGCAAAGGAATACAGGCCGGATGTGGATATTGTCATGCCGTTTCCCGATTCAGGCACCTATGCCGCATTGGGCTACGCAGAGGAGAGCGGCATCCCCTTTGAGATGGGTATGATCCGCAACCATTATGTCGGCCGCACGTTCATACAGCCGAGTCAGCCGATGAGAGACTTTGGTGTGCGTGTGAAGCTGAACCCTGTACGCCCCTTGCTTGCCGGTAAACGGGTCCTGATTGTCGAGGATTCCATTATCAGGGGAACGACCAGCCGCAATCGTGTCCGCAATCTTCGCGAGAGCGGTGTTAAGGAAATTTATATGGCTGTTAGTTGTCCGCCAACACGTCATCCATGTCCATACGGGATCGATTTTTCTTCCAAGGGCGAACTAATCGCCGCACAGAGGGAGTATGTCCAGGCTGTTGGCCAGTTCATAGGATTGGATGGTCTGCACTATCTGTCTTTAGAAGGCATGGTCGAAGCGACCGGCATGGATTCCGACAGCTTCTGTCTTGCCTGCTACACAGGTAAGTACCCCCTCCCTCCTCCGGCAGGTTTCGGAAAGTTCTGCTTGGAAAATTGAGAGCGCAAACATACCGAAACTGCCATCTTTCCATCTTACGTCGCTATTATCCGGCAAATATCTATTAAACGATGTAATTCGGCTGTTTCAGCAGAAGTCTTCACATCTCAGAGAATTGCACTAATCCGACGTCAGGAGAGACGGCAGCAAGAAAATAGTAGTGTGGGCCTACAAATTTTACATACAATCAACCATTATTGTTGTATATATCACTATTCTGCATTATTAATTAAAGTATAGTGTTACTCTAAAGTAAGCACACGAAACGCATGGGGAGAATATGAAACTAAAGATTGCTGTTTTAACAGGCGGAGGAGATTGTCCCGGCTTGAACGGCGCCATCAAATGGGTGACAAAAACCGCCCTCGATCCAAGACTCGCTGGGAAACGTCCGGTGTCCTTTGAAGTCGTAGGTATTGGCGAAGGCTGGAAGGGATTGGTAGAGGTTGATCCGGGAGATCCCGAGAGTTGTGACCGATACCTCCGACATCTGGATGAAGAGGTCGTACGAACTTGGGACCGCCACGGCGGAACATACTTAGGGACATCGCGGACAAACCCGTTTAATCCGAAGAATGATCGCTCTGAAAGATTAATAGATAACATTAAAAGGCTTGGGATTAATGTTCTTGTTGTGCTTGGCGGAGAAGATACCCTGGGCGTTGCGCATAAATTACATAAGTTGGGCATCAAGACTGTAGGCATCCCGAAGACCATTGACAATGACCTCACAGGCACAGAATATTCGCTCGGTTTCGACACGGCTGTTAACGTGATCACGGAGGAAATTGATCGGTTGAGGACTACTGCTGGTTCTCATAGCCGGAACTTTGTTGTCGAAACGATGGGACGTCATGCGGGATGGCTTGCACTTCACGGAGGGCAGTGCAGCGGCGCTTATATAATTTTGATACCTGAATACCCCTTTGATATTGACGTGGTGTGCGAACTTCTTCGCGAACGGGAAGGACGGGAAATAAACTATTCAATTATCGTGGTCGCTGAAGGGGCAAAGCCCGCAGGGCAGCAGGAATTCCTCAGAGACACTAAAGTAGATGACTTCGGGCATCCTATGCTGGGGGGCATAGCGAACTCTGTCGCGCTTGAAATTGAAAAAAGGACGGGCTTCGAAACACGATCTCTCATTTTGAGCCACTTGCAGCGGGGAGGAACACCTTCTGCCCGTGATCGGTTGATGGCCAGGTGGTTTGGAATAGCCGCAGTTGACATGATTGTCAATGAAGATTACGGTCGTATGGTGAGCCTCACGCGAGGTGAAATTACAAGCATTCCCCTCAAGGAGATAGTCAGCAAATTAAAGCTTGTCGATGTGGAAAAATATTACGATACCGAGCGTTACAACGGCCGGAGGTCAATATTGTAAGGTTGCACATATCAACTTTGCTTGTTTATTATGCCCTCCCGTTTTAGGTCATCAATATCTCCCTCGGAATAACTCAGGACGTTTTTTAAAATTTCTTCTGTGTGCTGCCCGAGAAGCGGGGCAGGCGCATATACTTCTCCCGGTGTTTCTGACAAATGAATCGGTGATCCCGTGATAGTCATCTTGCCCACTTCAGGCTGGTCTATTTCTACCAGCATATTCCTGTACCTGATATGCGGATCTTCACAGATGTCCTTGATGCTATTGACGGGCGAATATGGCAGATCAGCCTTTTCAAAGAGCTCCGACCACTCTTTCGTTGTTTTCTTGGAGATCTCTTCCGAAATGATGGGGATGAGTTCCTTTACATGTTTGGTCCTGAGAGGATTCGTTTTAAACATCGGATCTCCTGTCAGGTATTCCCTGTCAATCACTTTACAGAATCTCGCCCAGAGGACATCGTTTCCTATTGCGGCGATGACCCATGAGTCTTTTGTTTTAAAGCTCTGGAAGGGGGTGATGGAAGGGTGCCTGCTTCCCAGAGGGCCTGGTATTTCTCCGCTTATTGTATGGCGGACAACGGCGTTTTCCAGCACGGCAAATAGGCCGTCAACCATTGCGCCGTCATAGTGCTGCCCTTTTCCGGATTTTTCCCGGTAGATTAAAGCGGCTAAAATCCCAATAGCGGCCTGGTGTCCGGAAAATATGTCACCCACTGAGGAGCCGACCCGGCAGGGTTGTCCTCCTTCGGGCCCCGTTATACTCATGAGGCCGCTGTAGCCCTGAGCCACCATGTCGTAAGACGGCCTGCTATCATATCCGGGAAGAGAATATTGGCCGAAACCGGAGATGGAGGCATAAATGATGCGGGGGTTGATCTCTTGGATCTCTTCCCAGCTGAATCCGAGTTTTCTCATCGTGGTGGGTCTGTAGTTTTCTATGAGAACGTCGGATACCTCAATCAATTGTCTGAGTATCTTTTTTCCCGCTTCCTTTCTCAAATCGAGAACCATGCTTTTCTTGTTGCGATTAAGACTGATGAAATAACCGCTGCGGTTCTTGCCGGCATCGCCGACAAAAGGCCCGAATTCTCTCGCATCATCACCTTGAGGCGGTTCCACATGAATGACCTCAGCCCCAAGATCCGCCAGAAACATGGTCGTTATTGGCGCTGCCAGGACATGGCTCAGATCAACAACCCTGATACCTTCTAATGCACGGCTCATCTTCTTAACTCCCAAAATCGATTCGTTTGATCAACAGACAGGTTATCTATTGCAGCGATTGAAGACAATCGCCTTTAACACAAGATCTCATATTATATAAAACATGATTTTAAATCATGCGATAATCACAAAGAGTGGGAAAAGAGATTATTCTATTGCTCTAATTATTACAATATGAACACGGAAATAACAGCGCCTGCAAGCACTATGTAGAGGATGTCCACCTTGCGGATTAAAGCGGCCAATGCCGCAAGTCCCAAGAGAATCCTCGCAATATCCCATGGAACAGTTGTCGCAAACTTAAAGCAGACATATAAAAGGAGTCCAACGAAGGAGGCAAAAACCCCGTCTATAGCCCTCAGAAAATATACCGAATTCTTCAACCGATCAAAAAATGGTGCGACAATAACGAGCATGAAGAAGGAAGGCGTAAATATCGCGATGGTCGCAACAACAGCGCCGGACAGGCCGTATACCAGATATCCGACAAACGTTGCCGTGATGACGATGGGACCGGGTGTCACCTGACCCAAGGCTATTCCATCCATGAATGTCTTGCTGTCCAGCCAGCCTCTGTCCATAACTATCTCGTGAAGCATGAGCGGGAGAGATGCAAAGCCTCCTCCAAAGGCAAAGATGTCTATCTTCAGCATGACCGCTCCCAGGGCAAAGAGTTTATTATTCAGAAAATAAAGAGCTGCAAGGCAAAGCAGGAAGCAGATAAGGATAAGGGTAACCTGTTTGGCAGTTGATGTTTTTCTCATATCGGAATCAACCGCTGCTTTTGAGACGGACGCCTCAGAGAAGGCCATCCCCGCAATGCCGGCCCCGACAATGGCAATAAAAGGGCTTATGCCAGCCCAGAAAACGAAGGCAGAGAGGAGGGCAATGATAAGGCTTCTGTAATTGTTTGCGATGTTCCTGCCAAAGGAATAGACAGAAGAAAGAATGATGGCGACTACTATTACCTGCAGACCGCTAAAAAGAGAGATAAATCTAGGAAGGTCGCTGAAACGTGCATAGAAAACGGAGAGAATCAACATCAAGATAAAGGCAGGCAATCCAAAACCCAGGTAAGCGGCAAACGCCCCGGAGATTCCACGAACCCTGAGGCCCACATATGCGGCAGTCTGCATGGCGGTTGCGCCAGGTATGGATTGGCAGAGCGCCACACCGTTCTTGAAATCCGTCTCATCCAGCCATTGATGGCGGCGGGTGGAAAGTTCTCTGATATGCGCCACCATTGCCGGGCCGCCAAAGGCTGTCAGGCCAAGTCTGAGAAAGGATACAAACAGGCCTTTGACTGTTGGTATTTGATTCAAAAGTAATACCCCACTCTAAATTCCAGCCGGTAATCGTTTTGCTTTTCTCCAAATTCGCTGTATTTTCCACCCATAAGAAACATGGCCTTCAACCGCAATTCCCAATTAGTAAAGCGAGTATATAACATTTCGGGAGATATTGTCATACTCTTGTCGTCCAGATTCCATATGCCCGTGATTGCTGGCGTGAAGTAAAGGATATCGAAGGGCTCCTGCTGGCTAATCCGCAAATAAAGGTAACTACTCATCGGGTTAGGCATCCCGTAAGTATTTGTCGTGAGATTGGCAGCTTTCTGCAGGAGAGTATCCTTTCCCGTGGAGAGGTAGGACTGATAGCCCTTATCGATAAAGGAATTATAGTTTTTCATCTCACCCTCTGTGAATCCTGCGGCATTGTGGTAGTACTCAAATATGTAAGTTGTATAGATTGCGGTGAGGTACCTGAGACCCAATAGGTAACTTCTGGCGTCATATTCGCTGAGATAGCTGTTTCCGTTGCTGTCAATGAAGTTCTTTTGATAATCTCTTGTATAAGCGAATTCCCCATGGACTTCCAGGTTTGTCGTTATGTTTCTTGAGAAGTCTAATCCATACCTGGTCGTCTTGCTGCCTCCTGTGAAAACGATCAGATCGATGTCGGTGTCGTAAAAAAGAAAATAAAGCTTTCCTGCAAAATTAAGATTATTACTTTGGCCGAAATTGTCGTTTATATGGTCATATACCGGGAACAAGACGGGAGTGAAGGAAATCGTTTTAAGAGGGCCTTCAAAACTCTTGATGTAGTCTGCTGAGACCACGATATACCCCTCAAGGGCAAGCTCCGGGTCATTAGGGTCTTTGGGCCTGTCGATGAATGCCACAGGGTTCCAGGCATAGCCTTTTCCCCATTTGAAGGTTCTTTTCCCGGCATCAACTTTCAGTGATGCCGATGGTTTCAAGGAAGCATATCCCTCATAAAGGTTGGAATGTTCAGATTCGCCGAAATAGGAATTCTTATAGTCTGTATTTGTTTTGAAATACAGCCGTGCAGCCTCCTTTTCGTAACTCCCTTCAAATTGCAACTTCGCATTATACTCTTCTGTATTTCCACCGGGGTCCCGTTTGTAGTAATTGAGTTTATACTGTGTCGCGTTCGTATTGGGCCAGAAAGCAACAGGCTTGAACTCGGCGTATCCGCCAAAGTGATACGGCTTCTTTTCGGTTTCGGACAAATCGAATTTGTACTGATCCTCCCCGTAGGCGAGAGTTGTTAACAGTATTAGCAGATTCAACAAAACGCTGAGTATTTTCATCTCCGCAGGGAGTCTATATTCGGCATAAAAGTCAGGGTGAAGGCCTCATCCTTAAAATTTTTCTTTTTGATCTTCGCAAAAATCATGATAGATCTATAACCTCTGTACAGCGGGCTATCTGTCTCGATCACGGACGGCCGGATAATGCCGCCGCCCAGGTCTCTGATATCCTTAAAATAAAGGGTCTTGATAAGCATGCCAGCTTCGGTCAGGCACTCGATCTTCGTCGGCAATTTCTTATTCTTATCCACCCACATCTTGAGGCGATCGTAAGCTACGGTCTTGTTCTTGGCCTTCAGGTATAACAAAAACTCACTGCCCTTCTCATCGACTTTTTCAACGTCGTATTCCGCCGAATAATCCAAACTCAAGATATCGGCGTTGTTAAAAATCCCGCCAATGACTGACTGCAGGCTCGTTATGCGGATGGGTTTCCCAACGTTGGGAATGTAGAGCCACATATTGTCCGCCAGCCTCAGGGTACTTCTTCCCTTTTCACTTGCCGGGGCCAGGAAAACTGCGGCCACTTTGTCTAACCCCTTCTTGACTGTAAAAAGAGTGTACTCCTTTTTCCGGCCATCCGGCTCCACGTTGATCAGCTTCCGATACATCTCGTAGGATTCAGGATTGAGATTCCGGTCGATCTGGACTAGGAGCTGCGCCCCATCTATTGCTGCATAGGCAGGAATGGAAATGATCAGGATGCTAAGAATATAAAAGATTTTTAGTATGTCGCGCATATAGAGCTCCCTTCAATTTACTATCAGGTTTCATTTGGATTGCAGAACCACTTTGATTGCTTCACCTGCGCTCCCTTTGAAGGAAAACGCTTTGATCCCTTTGCCATTCATGTATTCGATAAATTTGGTCCCGAATCCTTCAGCCACGACAAGCGACGTGCCATGGCTGGCAAGTAAATCGGCGATGGCGATTCCCGGATTCTCGGCGCTTTTAGCAGGATTGGCAAGCTTGTCGATTAGCTTTCCGGCTTTGTTGAAGATCAGAAAAAAGCGGGCCCCGAGTGCCAGGGCGCTTACCGAAGCCTCTGGAGTTTCGCCGTTCGCGGCAACTGCGATTATTTCCACTTTTCTCGCCGCATGGTTGGCTACGGCCGCTTTATGGTTAGCTACAAGCGCATTTTCTTTCAATGCTTCTGGTACTTGGCCTTCCGCCACCTTCGCGGCAGCCTCTGCTGCACTGCCTTCGAAATTATAAGCGGTTATACCCTTGTTCTTCAGCATACCAATGATATCGCCACAGTAGTCTCTTCCGATTATTGCCGTAACACCTTTTTCAACAAGAAAACCCAACATTAATTTGCCAGCCTCATTCTTACCTTTGAAAGGATTATCGATGGTTTCAACTAACTGCCCTTTCTCATCAAATATCAGAAAATAGGGAGCCTGCGCTGCCAGCTCGCTGACCGCGGCCTCAGAACGCTTTTCCTTTGTTGCAACGCAAATTTTTCCTTTCTGCCCGGCAAAGGCCAGACCAGATGCCAGAAATAAAGCTACAAGCGCTACAGAGATTAATCTCTTCATTAAAAATTTCTCCTTTTTATTTGAATTGTAAAACCTGCTTGACCGCTTCCACTGCGCTGCCTTTGAAGGAAACGGCTTTAATACCTTTGCCTTTCATTAGTTCAACAATTTGACCACCAAATTCTTCGGCCACGACAACTGTTACTCCCTTGTTCCCAAGCAACTGGGCGACTGACTTTCCCGCACCCTCTTTGTCTTTGTAAGGATTTTCAATTGCTTCGATCATTTTTCCTTTTCCGTCAAAAAAAAGGAAAAAAGGAGCTAGTCCTGCCTGCTTATTCACTGCGGCCGCAGAACTCTTTTCCTGCGTTGCAACGCAAATTTTTCCTTTCTGCTCGGCAAAGGCCGGACTTGATATCAAAAATAGAATAGCCAACACTGCAGAAATTACTTTCATTTTAGGTTCCTCCTTCTTGGTTTTATTTCTTCATACATGCCTAAGGGCTTTGATCGGTTCCATTCTGGATGCCTTCCAGGCAGGCTGCAAGCTGGCCAGAACGGAGATGAGGATGACGATGCCGGATACGAGTAGCACATCGATCGGGTCAATCGTTGCCCTCAAAATCAATCCTTTTTGCCTTCCGAAATCAAATGAAATTCCAGAAAGATTGAGAATCAGGATAAGGCTTAGACCGATGAGATTTCCAATAATCACGCCTAGTGCTCCGAGCGAAAATCCCTCTATCACAAACATGGAAAGGATCTTTTTCGGCAGGGTGCCGATGGCGGCGATCGTCCCGATCTCCCTCACCCTCTCATAGACCGCCATGATCATTACATTCATGATGCTAATCAAAACTACCGCGACCAGCATAACCTTAACGAAGATCGACATCACATCAATCATTCGAGCGATGTTATAAAAGGGAGAAAGCTTCTCCCAGGTATGTACCTCGAAGATGGGTTTACCTTTTTGATTTAATTCCTTCCCGAGCAGACCTTCGAGCTTTTCCGTGAAGGCATTAACACCACTGAAATCCTTCACCCGGATGGCCACCTCGCTAACCTCCACATCTTCCATCCGTAGGATTTCCTTGGCATCCTCTATATGGACATATCCGTCCCTTCCCCCAGGCCCCTGGGCGCTTTCGAGAATGCCAGACACCTTAAACTGCTTCCCGTTAACAGACCCGTCTTTATTGGTTGTGACTATGACTACTGTGTCCCCGGGCTTCACTCCCATTCCCATGGAAAGTAATTCCGGGACAAGGATTTCTCCTTTGTTAAGATGCTTTTCCCCATTGATTATTCGCGAGGGCAAAAGGGGCATAGTTCTAAATTCATTGTCCGGATTTACACCGTTTAATCGTATGCTGGTCGTCTCTACAAAGGTGCTGAACATGCCCCCGAATCTGATGCGCGGCGAATACGCTTCTACCTCGGGCAGCCCGTTGAGTACATCCTCCAATATCTTGTATGGCCTTGGTCTCAGGTTCATGGTGAGCGGAAGGCTTTCGACGGCGGCCATATATCCCTTCCGATGTACTTGCAGGTGCCCTAAAGAAGAGTCCGTGATCTGTGCAATCATCATGTTCTTGAAAGATCCGGCTATGGAGATGTATCCCAGAACGAAAACCACCCCTATCGTGATGAGAGACGCAGTCAATAATGTCCTTCTTTTGTAACGAAGAAGGTTGCGGATGGCGATTTTAAAAAGATTACGCATTGCTATTCCCCCCTTGGACCTTTTTGCTGGCCAGTTGCCCATCTTCCAGCGAGTAGATGATTTCGGCCAAACCTACGATCTTTTGATCATGAGTTGAAAAGACGAAGGTCGTCTTGAGCTCGTCTTTCATCTTCTTCATGAGGTCAATGACAGTGTAGGCAGTTTTAGAGTCGAGATTGGCCGTGGGTTCATCAGCCAGGACAAGTTTCGGGTTTGTTACAAGGGCCCTGGCAATTGCTACCCGTTGTTTCTGGCCGCCTGAGATCTGATCCGGGTATTTGTCCTTCTGGTCGAGCATTTCGACGGCTTTGAGGAGCCCATGGACCCTTTCGCTTCTCTCCGTAGCTGGCACATTTTGAACCATGAGGAGAGGGTATTCTATGTTCTCGTACACGGTGAGAACAGGTATAAGATTAAAGTCCTGAAAGATGAAGCCTATATGATTCCCTCGAAAGGCAGCACTTTCATTTCGATTAAGAATGGAGATGTCAGTGCCGACGACCGTTAATTTTCCTTCAGTGGGCTTATCGAGGCATCCGACCAGGTTCAGAAGAGTTGTTTTCCCACTTCCGGAGGGGCCGACGAACGAAACAAAAGATGCCGGTTCAATTTCAAAATTGACATCCTTCAAGGCATGTATGACAACCTCGCCGACATGGTAATCTTTAGAGATATTCTCCGCTACGATCAGATCCATATGTTTCTCCTTTCCATAGGCGTTGCCCAACACCATTCCTGGCAGCGCCTTTTGTTGATTTTCTATTTTATCTCGTCAGTTGACTTTATGTCTTTTCATGAACATTAACCGATTCCGTCTTCAATTTTTCCAGTAAAACGGTTTCATACTTCTCGATGTAGAGAAAGTGGAGGACAGTCATAACGACAAATGGCGGATAGAGAACGATGACCATCTGAAAAATATACTGGACTGCCAATAACAGTTCATGGATTTCAAACAGGCTGAAAATACCGTAAAAACCGAATATGATCGGGAGTAGTATGCCTATATACCTTCCGATCATTCTGACTTCTCCTGTTTTCCTGTTGGAATACCTTATTCCCAGGTCATCCAACGTCCAGAGAAAAGAAAGCAGCAATGACGTTGTCATGGCAATGGCCGTAATGCTCAAGAATCGTCCCAGACTGAAGTGAAGAGGGGGAAGGACCGTTGAGGTGGTAATCGCATCCCCTGTGTAGATTTGCAAGACTGTGATAAACTTGGAAGCAATCAACATTGCCAGCCCAATGCACTGTAGCGGTCTGATCAACCAACTTTGCCAACGGTTGAACTCATGATTTTTCTCCTCTCGGATCTGGATTAAGCGATAGTTCCCCCGATTGAGAAGATACTGCATGACTACACTGACATAAGGAAGAAAGAGGATCGGGAGTGCCAGGATAATGGTCAGGCGAAAAAAACGAAGAAGAATTTTCCAAAACGCCTCCACGCCAGTGACGAAGACAA
>PLLV01000034.1 GCA_003142295.1 Syntrophaceae bacterium | reverse complement strand
ATTATTAGAAGGGTTGTCAAGGGATTTATTGACATACAAAGAACTACGCTATGCTGATAATTGCTAATTGACGGAATTTGATTAATATGTAAAATTCCAGACAGTAAATGCTGGGGTAACATTACAATTTTATGAGGCAGCAAGAGATACTGACATGAGAGCACTCGTAATGGCCATCATCGGACTGGTATTATTTCAAGGAAGATACGAAAATAATAGGTATTTATAAAGTTCATTACTATGCAACGCGGTGCAATCCAGATGAACTTTCATCAAGCTTTTCGCAGATTACACTAACGCCTTGCGTAAACAAAATTATCTGGATGGAACAAATCGGCCCGAATCTTTACAAACGTATGAGCTGGACCCCGAAAAATGGCACCAGAGAGGGCAGGCTCGTGCGAAAATAACATTCCTTATTTGAACCCGTCTTGCTGGGGAATATGGTGGTGGAGAAATGAATGCGACAATCATGATGATCCACGGCATGTTTTGCGGAGGCTGGGCTTGGGATAACTACAAAGCTTTTTTCGAAAGCAAAGACTGTCGGTGCATTACCCCTACCTTACGATATCATAATGTAGCTCACGATGACCCCCCGCACCCTCAACTGGGAACCACCAGCCTTCTCGATTATGTTCATGACCTTGAGGAAGAAATCCGGGAACTGGACAAGCCTCCCATTTTGATGGGGCATTCCATGGGCGGCCTGCTTGTGCAGATTCTCGCGGCTCGTGGTTTGGCTGAANNCACAGTGATAAGAAGTTTTTGGGATCAACTCACTACATATGGCTTCTGGAAACAACCTGTCAAAGAAACATTAGAGAATGCGATATATTCAACACTTCATTTAGTGCCTCCGGAGAAACGGAAGGAGATTTTTGACAAATTCGTGCATGAGTCGGGAAGGGCTGGATGGGAAATCGGTTTCTGGCTCCTTGATAAAAACAGATCTTCAGAAGTTGATGAATCAAGGATTACATGTCCTGTTCTCGTTATTGCCGGAACTGAAGATAGGCTGACACCGCCCTCCGTCGTGCGAAAAATCGCAGCTAAATATGGGGAAGTTTCGACTTATAAAGAATTTGCAGGCCATGCACATTGGGTACTCGGTGAACCCGGATGGAAAGATATATCACAATATATTTACGATTGGCTGAATTCAGAAAGGGGGAAGCCACGTGAGTAAGCTGCTTGACAAAAGGCGGAAATGCATGCTGACGGCGGGAGCGCTTGCGACTCTGGTTTGCACTCTTTCTTGCGGGTCCTACCGCCCGGTGGAGCCTCTGCCTGAAGAAGGCATCGTGGACATGCACTGCCATGTTAACGGTATCGGCGCCGGAGGTAGTGGATGTTTTATATCGGATGAATTTCGCAAGAATTGGCGCTTTGCCTTCTATTTGAGGAGCTTCGGAGTTTCCGAGCAGGAATTATTGGAAAAGGGTGATGGCTTAGTGGTAGAACGCCTCTCTCAATTGCTCGCTGAAAGCAAGTTTGTTAAGAAAGCTGTTGTACTGGCGATGGATGGTGTGGTCAGCGATGGGTTGCTTGACACACATCGAACTCAAGTTTATGTTCCCAACAAGTTTGTGGCAGAGGCTGTGAAGAAGCACAGCAACCTGCTATTCGGTGCCTCTGTGAACCCGTACAGGAAAGATGCGATCGCCCGCCTGGTTTGGGCAAAGAAGAAAGGCGCCGTTCTCGTNNACTGCTAATGACGAGCTTTGCGACCCTGAGAAATTGCGACTGCCTTTGAGCCGGGGCGTCAAGGTGATTGCGGCTCATATCGCTTCAACCGGATCCTATCAGGGCGAATGCAGTACCGACCGGCTTGTACGAATGATGAGGGAGCATCCCAATCTTTACTCGGACATCTCTTCCCTTACACAGTTGAACAAACTGGGATATATGAAAGAGGCTTTGATCAAGCCGGAATTTTCGGGAAGATTATTTTATGGCTCGGACTTTCCTCTGGTCAACACGATTCTGGTTTCTCCATGGTATTACTTCTTCAGGCTCACCCCCTGGCAAATCATCTCGATCTCTTCGTTTAAAAATCCCTGGGATGTGGACGTGAAAATCAAGCAGGCTTTGGGCACGCCCACTGATGTATTTGCCAGATCCCGGGAATTTCTACCGCGCTGATCCTCTATGATGAAGATAGCAGTGTTCAGCCCCCGGGCGACGTCGTAATGTCATTTCGACTGAAAGGAGAAATCTTATTACGCCATTCGGCGAAGACGGGAATCGCTAGACCAGTTCTCCCTTTGTAAAAGGGGGATACAGGGGGATTTTGAGTGATCGAATAAATCTCCCAGCCTCCCTCTTTCGCCTCACCCCCCTAATCCGCATTCCCTGTCAGTTGAAAAGAAGCCCAGTAATACGGATGGGGGTATTTCTTCTGGGCGCTCAACTGCGCCTGCCGCAAAGCTTCCCGCTTACCGGTTTTCTTAAGCGCGTTATAGAACCCCGCCATGAGGTCTCCCGTGGCCTGGTCGTCAACCTTCCAGAGGCTCGCCACAATGGAATTGCTTCCCGCATAGAGGAAGCCGCGCGTCAAACCCACCACGTCGTCGCCGTTGGCAACCTTACCCAGACCCGTTTCGCAGGCACTCAATGTCACCAGATCGGCATC
>PLLV01000038.1 GCA_003142295.1 Syntrophaceae bacterium | reverse complement strand
CAGTTTTCAATGCCTATTGACATAAAAGCAATCTTTCCATATTTCGACAGGTATTCCGACTTTCCTCGCATACTTTTTCTTCGCATCAGGATCACTCAAGTATGATTTAAGCCAGTGACATTTAAGTTTACAGGCTTTCAGTTCTTGTAACAGGATAAGTGCCTGCGAATTCTTCAAGTCATAGTTATAGATATTTGGTACATGCCGGAAAAATCGTTGTTTAAAAAACTGCGATGCACTCTGGAAGCCGCCGTGTATTTCTGTAACTCGGCCGCTATTTTGGATGGAATAGGCTGCTCTATATTTGAGTAGTGGATCGCCTTTCTCACTTCTTATTGGTATCGGTTCGGGTTCTTGAAATGATATTGTGTTCATACTTAGCCGATCGTTACAGTATCGTCCAGCAGCCTTAAGATATTCTTTTTCTGCGCTTTGATTTTCATGACTACGGCTTAGTGTCGTTCTGCTCTTCCTTCTGAACTCTCTGATGAATTTATTCTTTAATTTCTTCACCCATTGCTTTACATACTTCGGATTGAATGGGCAGGGTTCCAAAGCGTTGATGCTGTCCCTAATCAATTTGGGGTAATTTGTATTCCTGATACCATACCGGATTTTATCTAGCTGAGATTTAACACGGCTCTTTGAGCGCCTCCCTGTGATCAAATTTACCGTATCAGTCGATACATCACCCTTCTTAAGGCCTTTCCATCTGCGTAGCATATTCTCAAACTCAATATTCATAGCTTCTTCGAGTATATCCAGTGCAATCCTATACTCCCGCGATTTTCTACCCATCGAATTATGAGACTTGATTTCAATGATTCCGCACTCCTCAAGAAGGTGCGGATCAAAATTCCTACCGAATTCCTGATTAATCAAACGACTATATACTGGTATATATCCTTTATGATTCTTAAACACATCTTTATCGATGACCTGAAGATCCATGCTTGCATACAGATGAGCGATAAAGCGGTGATATTTCTTTCGCTCTTCTAAGACCTCGTCAGAAGGTCCTTCAAGATTCAAGTCCCCCGATAATGACCAAATATATCTGTAAAGTTCCCTCGATGAATTGTAACTTCGTATTATATGGCCCAGGCCGGAATAGTTTCTTGTGTGTTTTTTCTTATATGATTGCTTCGTCATTTCAATAACCTCCAAAAAATAGAAGCAGTACTTGTTTTGACAAATATGACGATAATGACAATACGCCAGGATGAGTACATCGCAAAAAATAAGTGCCCATTGCGCTGACTTGAACCCTAGCAAAAATATCGTCACTATCGCCATTCCGCCGGATATTTTAATTTTAGCTTCTAAAAAATCCTGACCCCTTGGTTCTTTTTAGGTGATGATAAATATCCTGACTGTAGGGATCGTAAGTGTTATCTATCCCATGTGGGTTTTGTTGGTCTCTTTTCTGCTCCTTGATTAGCATCAAGATCGTTTGAGACAATTTTTTCTTTTTTCTTTTTTTCATAAGGTCCCTCCCTCAAAATGTTGTTCATATATCCAGCCCAAGCTCGGTAGGAATTTCCATACCGACAACCTTCTTAATACTCTCCTTCCATCTGCCATCATTTAAGTAACCTCTCTGTTTTTTCAATTATTGTATTTATTTCTTGCAGCGTAAAAACCCTTTTGCCATTTACTCTTGTGGGTTCTGGATAGTGGCCTCTTCTGAACCTGCTTCTCAAGTTATCTGGCTTTATTTTTAAAACTTTACAGAGATCTCTAGTCATGTAATAATCCTTGATGGGTAGCCCCAGATCATTAACTATTTGATTTTGCTTTTTTAAATAAGGCGGTATTATCGGTATAGTGAGGTAATTTGATCGTGTCCCCCGTTCAGCAAATTGTGAAACCGCAGCCCTGCGGCTATTATACCGATCAGACGAGGGCTTGCAGATGTACAACACAGCAGATCCGCCAGTATCAGGCAAGGATATCGGGCCCCCTATTGGATAGAATAGATATTCATATCGAGGTCCCGTCGGTAAGATATAAGGACCTTACGGGAAGGTCTGCCGGTGAATCGTCCGGGGTAATCAAGGAAAGAATAGAGCGGGCGAGGTCCATGCAGAAGGGGAGATTTGCCGACCGGAGCATGCAATTCAATGCGAGGATGTCAGACAAAGAGATAAAACTATATTGCACCGTCGATGAGGAATCCCAGAAACTAATCGAAATGGCCATAGAGAAACTCGGGCTCTCAGCCCGGGCCTATACCAAGGTGCTGAAGATTGCCAGAACTATTGCGGATATTGAAGAAGATGAGAAGATCCGCTCCTGCCATGTCGCCGAGGCCATCCAGTACAGAAGCCTTGATAGAAAAATGATTTAGTGATAAGGGACTCTACCTATCCGATGGTAGAGCAAAGAGGGGGATGAACGTATGGAGATTAAGACTGTTCGAGCCAAACCAAACCAAATGAAGGCGAAGCCTCAGGACGAATCAAAGCTGGGGTTCGGGAAAATATTCACGGATCACTTCTTTACAATGAAATACCATTCGGATCGTGGTTGGTATGATGCAATGATAGAACCCTATCGGCCTTTATCCCTTGACCCCACGGCCATGTGCCTTCACTATGGACAGGAAATATTTGAAGGACTGAAGGCATACCGGGGAAAGAACAACGCTCTCTTCCTTTTCAGACCGGACCGGAATATAAAACGGATGAATAACTCCGCAGATAGGCTCTGTATGCCGCGTATCGACCCCGATCTTTTTATGGAGGCCCTGAAAAAGCTTGTTCTCATCGACAAGGACTGGGTGCCTCGATCCCGTGGGGCATCCCTTTATATTAGGCCGACGATGATTGCCACGGAAGCGGCCTTAGGCGTGCACAGCGCCAATGCATACCTATTTTTCATTGTCATTGGTCCCGTCGGTCCATACTATCCCCAGGGATTCAGCCCGACGAGCCTCTACGTGGATGAGGAGTATGTCCGGGCCGTGCGCGGGGGCATAGGGTACATTAAGGCTGCGGGCAATTACGCCGCTAGTCTCTTGGCAAGCAAATTAGCTGCTGAAAAGGGATTTACGCAGGTGCTTTGGTTAGATGCCATCGAAAGAAGATATATTGAAGAGGTGGGGACGAGCAATATCTTTTTCCTCGTCGGGAATGAATTGATTACACCGCCCCTCACGGGAAGCATCCTGCCCGGTGTGACCCGTGATTCAGTGATACAGATGGCCAGGAGGTGGAATATCGCCGTTTCCGAAAGGCCCATATCAATTGATGAGCTTATGGATGCATCCGCCAAAGGCACACTGAAGGAGGCCTTTGCCTCCGGGACAGCGGCTATTGTTTCACCCATAGGGGAGATCTTTTACAAAGGAAAGGCGACGGCTATAAGTGGAGGGGGAATAGGGGCCCTAACTGAGAAATTATACAATGAAATCCTCCAGATACAGTACGGCGAAAAAGATGACCCCTTTGGCTGGAGAGTGTCTCTATCGGACTGATAAACATATTTTTGAGGGATATTCCTCTTGTAACATACACTTGCGATTGGAATCCACAGAAGTGTGGAAAAGATTGTTCATAAACATGTTGATAACATGCGTAAGTCCTCAATTGTGACTATTTTATACCTCATTGCATACGATTGAGGCACTGAATAAATTAAATAATTACAATAATATACATAAGTACCATTTGATTTCTGCTAGTTATTGATAGCTCTCGATGAGATATAAGCTTCTGGAAAGAAATGTGCCATTGTTGTTCTCATTTAATGTAAAAAAATGAAAAAAAAATGTGACCGAAATTATCGCTATTCATTAAAGACAGTAATCATCTTGATTTGTCTTTTATTTTTTGCTTTGCGAACATCATTCGCGGATATCCTGCCTCTCAATGAGTTGATTGCAAAAACGCAGGAGAGATACGAAAAAACACAGGACCTTAAAGCGCAATTCATACAGGAAGTGACGATCAAGTCCATGAATAAGATAGAAAGGGAGGAAGGGGTTGTTTATGTAAAAAATCCCAGGAGAATGTTGTGGGTCTATTCGAAACCAAAGGCAAAAAAATTAATCATCAACCCTAAAAAAGCATGGTTGTATATTCCGGAGGACCGTGCTGCCTATGTACAGGATACGGAAAATATCTATAGGTCGAAGCTGGCCGTGAAGTTTCTTTCAGGCATAGGAAAACTGAGCGAAGATTTTCATGTAGGCTTTTCAAAGCCTGATAATGTGGACAGGAATGGGGACTATCTCCTTACCCTTGTTCCCAAAGTTTCGGACACAGGCGTCGATAAGCTGTATTTAACCATAGATAAGGAAGACTTTCAGATCATTCAATGCAGTTTTACAGACCTGTATGGAAATATTACCCGTATCCGGCTCGCAGATATAAAAATCAACAACAACCTTGACGATAAGCTTTTTAACTTCAAGCCCCCATCAGGCGTAGAAGTATTCAATATGCCATGATTGATGGTAGCGCCGTCCTTTCCCCAGCCATTTTCTGACTTTTTTACGAGGCAATTGCGATTCTTTTTTTGAGAAAATGTTTGCAGCAATATTGCGTAATTTCTTGCCCTGAAGATCGGTGAATTATTTAATGCCCTGCGGGCTTTTTTGACTTTTCGATTTGCCCCATGGAAGGATGACACAGATGAAACGATATACGGTGGATGAGTCCTCCTCCTCGAATCTTGAAAAGGCCTTGACTTTAGAGTGGCTTGATACCAACGGGTTGGGGGGTTATGCATCCAGTACGATTCTGAACTGCAATACAAGAAAGTATCACGGCCTTTTAGTGGCAAATCTCAGGATACCGAAGGGGCGGCATGTCCTCCTTTCGTGGCTCGAAGACGCAGTCATTTCAGGCGAAAAGGAATTCTTCCTTTCATGCTGTCAATATCCCGGGGTCTTTTTCCCCCGCGAGAAGCATTTCCTGAAGGAATTTAGCCTGGATTATTCCCCCCGGTTTACCTATGAGGCGGATGGGATACGCATCCATAAGGCAATCATGATGATCCATAACGAGGATCGCGTACTCATCAGGTATGACGTCGAACATTGTCAGTCTCCGGGCGCCTTACGTCTGAAACCATTCGTTGCATTTCGGGGTTATCACGCCTTGACCAAAGAGAACATGTTCCTTCAAACGGAAACATACAAGACGGAAAGGGGATTCAGGCTGCACCCTTATGACGGCATGCCTCCCATTGTTGTTCAAACGAATGTAGAAGCAAAATTTTTTCCTTCTCCTGTCTGGTACAATAATTTTGAATATAAGAGAGAGGAAGACAGGGGCTTTGACTGGCATGAGGATCTTTTCTGTCCCGGCATTCTCGAGATTCTCATTGAAAAGGGAAGTGCCGTCATCATTTCTGCATCGACGGACGCCTGCCGGGAAAAGCTGGAAGAAATATGGATGACGGAAACGACGAGACGCGCCAAGGAGGCGTCAAAAGACGAGAAGATTGCGGAGAAGTTTGAAAATGAAGAGGATAGGGTTCACGTCCGAAACCTGATTACTTCGGGCCGGCAGTTTCTCATCAGTTCGCCGGCAGGCAGACCGGCGATCATTGCAGGATATCACTGGTTCGGCGACTGGGGACGGGATACACTCATCTCGCTTCCGGGTTTGACATTCCTGAGCGGTCGCTCCGAGGAGGGGATGGCCATCCTCGACTCAATGAGCGCATATGAAAAGAACGGCATTCTGCCCAATTATTTCTCCGATGATGAGATGGAAAATGCTTACAATACAGTCGATACGTCACTGTGGTATTTCTGGTCCATTCAACAGATGCTGAAGTACACCGGCGAAATAATGTTTATCAAGAGCCGGATGTGGCCGGTCATGAAGAGGATTCTGAAAGGGTATATGGATGGTACGGCATTCAATATCTATATGAGCGAAAACGGTTTGCTCCACGCGGGTGATAAGGGTACGCATATAACATGGATGGATGCAACCGTAGCAGGCACGCCTGTCACCGCGCGATGGGGATATCCCGTAGAGATTAACGCCCTCTGGTACAACGCCATCTGCTTTGTCGATGAACTCGGACAGCTTTTTGATGATCATGAGTTTTCTTTCCGGGATCTGATCTCAAGGATAAGGAAGTCCTTTGTCGATACCTTCTGGATCGAAGGCGAGGCCTATCTGGGTGATGTCTTCCGCGACGGTTTTCTGGATCAGGCCGTAAGGCCGAATCAGATTCTGGCCGTCTCGCTTCCCTATTCGCCATTGGATACAGCTAAATGGAAGGGTGTGGTCGAGAAAGTCAAGAAGTACCTCCTTACCCCGGTTGGCCTGAGAACCCTTTCACCGGAAGATAAAAGCTATAAAGGGCGGTACGAAGGCGATGGCTTGACAAGAGATGCGGCCTATCATCAAGGCACTGTATGGCCCTGGCTGATAGCACATTTCGGCGAGGCATATATCAAGGCCGCAGAAGACAAGGCGGCGGCAAAGACATTTCTCTTGAATTACATTCGGGCATTTCTTCGCAACCATATGCCGGAAGCCGGCATCGGTTGCATATCTGAAATCTTTGATGGCGACGTTCCGCATCGCCCTAACGGGTGCATTTCGCAGGCCTGGAGTGCTGCCGGACTAGTCAGACTGTACATGCTTCTCAATGATACTCCTGATACTTAAATTCCCATTAAGGCATTCGATGGCATATTAATGAAAGGATTTTCTGGTTTACTTTAACCTTCCATTATGACATTATAGTAGAAATATATTTCAGCGGTATCGTGCAAGAGTCACCTCTGTAATAACATTCCGATACAGACACATAATTGTTTTATGCTAAGGAGGCGCTCAGCCATTGAGAATCCTTATGTTCGGGTGGGAATTTCCGCCCCATGTGAGTGGCGGTCTCGGAACGGCCTGTTTCGGTATCACAAAGGCGCTCGTGGGACTGGGTCACAAGATATCCTTTGTCATTCCGGGATGGCCAGGTGAAGCTCTTCCATCGCACGTGGACTTGATTTCAGCGCCCGCAATTCCCGTGAGGGCGCAGGATATTGGCGCCATGGATATCTTTTCCGGACTCGATATCAGGCTAATCAATTCCCCTCTTAGACCATATCTAAATAAGGGCGAGTATGAAAGGTCGCAGCAACGATATTTGGACCTGCCCTCATACGAAAAAAGCTGGATGGAAACGGAGGGCTCCCACATCTTAGGAACCTCAGGGCACTATGGTCCAAATCTGATTGCCGAGGTCATGAGGTATGCAAGGGCGGCCGGTGTCATTGCCGGAGATCAGTCGTTTGATGTCATCCACGCCCATGACTGGATGACCGTCTTTGCCGGTCTCTATGCCAAGGAGGCCAGCGGGAAGCCCCTTGTTCTTCACATTCATTCTCTGGAATTTGACAGAAGCGGCGAACATGTCAATGAGGATATCTATTATCTGGAGCGTTGCGGCATGGTGTTATGCGATCATGTTATTGCTGTAAGCAATTATACAAAAAATTTGATTATCAAACACTATGGTATTGATCCTGACAAGATATCTGTAGTTCATAACGCCGTTTCGCGGGATGAAGCGCCAAAGGTTTACCATTGGGAAAAAAATCCTGACAAAAAGGTTGTGCTTTTTCTCGGCAGGATTACCTTTCAAAAGGGCCCTGACTACTTTGTCGAGGCGGCAGCAAGAGTCTTGAAAGAATTTCCGGAAGTCACGTTTGTCATGGCGGGCGCCGGAGATATGATGCCCCGCATGATCGAGCGGGTCGCCGAACTCCATATAGGGAGGAATTTTCACTTTACCGGCTTTCTTCAGGGAACAGAAGTCGAGCGTATATTCTCAATGAGCGACATGTATGTCATGCCAAGCGTATCGGAACCTTTCGGTATATCTTCTCTTGAGGCGATGGTTTACGATGTGCCTGTCATTATTTCCAGACAGTCCGGTGCAGCGGAGATTCTTGATCATGTTTTGAAAGTGGACTTCTGGGATGTGGATGAAATTGCCAATAAGATAATTGCTATTCTAAGATACCCGAGTCTGGTAGAGGAGATTGTCGAGAGGTCGCGTGAACAATTACGAAGCGTTCACTGGGAAAAAGCTGCCGAAAAGATCGTCGATGTCTACAGGCTCGTGGTGCATTGAAAAGGTGGGAAAATGCCAAGTATCTGTCTGCTCTTTCACGTGAATAAGCCGCGCTGGCTGAAACACTATACCTTTTTTGATATTGACCATGACCACGTTTACGAGGATTCGGAAAGAAACCTCAAGAACCTGCACATATCATCTGAAAAATGCTATCTTCCGGCCAACCGCATCATGCTTGATCTGATCAAGCGCTATAAGGGAGATTTCCGGGTAGCGTTTTCGATAACAGGCGTTCTCCTTGATCAGTTTGAAAAACATCGGGGTGACGTTCTTGAAAGCTTTAAACGACTTGCCGATACGGGATGTGTGGAGTTTGTCAATGAGACTTATTACCATTCCCTTGCTTTTCTGTATTCCGTCCGGGAATTCAGAGAGCAGGTCATGTTGCATAAGAAGAAGATAAAGACCCTGTTTGGTCAAACTCCCAGGACACTTCGTCACACTGAACTCATCTATAACAGCGCCCTCGCGAAATATGCAGAAAAAATGGGATACCATGTCATTGTGGCCGAAGGGGCAGATAAGATTCTGGGATGGCGGTCTCCCAACTATGTCTACCGACCCTCAGGGTGTAAGAATCTGAAACTGCTCTTGAGAAACTACCGTCTCTCCGATGATATTGCCTTTCATTTTTCGGACCCAAAGTGGTCTGAACATCCATTCTTGGCCGATAAATATGCTAACTGGATTCACAGTATGAACGATACCGGGGATGTCATAAACCTTTTCATGAATTATGAGACCTTTGGTGAACATCACCCGGATGAAACGGGGATACTTGACTTTCTCCGTCTCCTGCCCCGCGAAATTCTGGCGCATCCCGATTTCAGGTTTCAGACCCCGTTGGAGATTGCCGGAGACTATACTCCTGTTGACGAACTTGATGTGGAGGATTATATCTCATGGGCAGATGCTGAAAGGGATTTAGACGCGCGGCTGGGAAATGCATTGCAGAAGGACGCCATTGATGCTTTGTACAGTATGGAGTCGAAAGTGCGACGTCGGAAAGGCGCGATATTTCTCCACACGTGGCGCATGCTCCAGGCATCCGATCATTTCTATTATATGCGTACCAGAGGGCTTGCCGAGGGGGATATCCATAAACATTCCAATCCCTACGGGTCGCCCTATGATGCATATATCAACTATATGAATATTATCGACGATTTTTCCGGATACTTAGGCAAAAAGAGGAGCGTAATTCATGAAGAGTCAGACTAAAGGCTATCTATTTGAGGTCAGTTGGGAGGTATGCAATAAGGTAGGAGGAATATATACCGTTATTGCCAGCAAGATGAGGGAGGCCATTCGCAACTATGGTGAACGGTACTTCCTTCTGGGACCTGATCTCAAGACGAACCCTGATTTTGAAGAAACAGACGAGGACTGCTGGGTCAAGATCAGGGAAAGTACGGCTATCAAGGAAATCCCGTGCCGTTTTGGCAGGTGGAAAATTCCCGGAGAGCCCAAGGTTATTCTTGTCAATTTCGGGAAGAAGTATGACAAAGACCAGTTGCTCTATAGGCTCTGGGAGGATTACGGCATAGATTCCATAGCCGGCGGGTGGGACTACGTGGAACCTTTGATGTTCAGTTACGCCTGCGGTGAGGTAATCGAGACTGTCTATAATCTGATGGTCAGACCGCATAATAACATGCCGGCCATCGCCCAGTTTCACGAATGGATGTGCGGCGCCGGCCTCCTGTGCGTGAAAAAAAAGGTTCCCGAAATAGGCACCATATTTACGACACACGCAACGATTCTCGGAAGAACCCTGTCTGGCTCAGGGGTGGATATATATACTGTAATGGACAACATATCGCCTCAGGCGGAAGCGAGCGCCCACAATATCAAAGCTAAATATTCAATGGAAGTAGCCTCTGCCAGGGAGGCGGACTGTTTCACGACGGTCAGTGAAATAACCGCTTCCGAAGCGAAAAATTTTCTTGGCAGGTACCCGGATGTTATTACACCAAACGGTCTTGATGTGGACCACATCCCTGATCTTACAGCAAACAGAGCGCCAGCGTTGAAATCGAGGGGAAAACTCCTGGCTGCCGCTTCAAGGTTCTTGAGAAAGGATTTTCCTTCGAATACGAAGATTTTGATTATATCGGGACGTTACGAATTCCATAATAAAGGCATTGATATTTTTCTAAATGCCTTAAGCCGGCTCGAGAAAGACATGACCAAAGATGAAGAGGTTCTGGCCTGCTTTTTCGTAGTTGGAGGACATATGGATCTGATTCCCACCCTGCAGTGCGAGCCGGGAAGACCCGAACCGGGCAACCCTCCCGTTGCCACCCACAGGCTCCAGTACGAGGCATCCGATCCTATTTTGCAGACATGTAACAGACTGGGACTAATGAACACGCCCCAAAACAGGGTTCACGTAATCTTTGACCCGGCATACCTGAACGGTCATGATGGACTGATCAACATGACGTATTACGAAGCCCTCTCGGGATGTGATCTGGGAGTTTTCCCGTCGTATTATGAACCGTGGGGGTATACGCCACTGGAGAGCGTTGCCCACTCCGTACCCACTATTACTACCGATCAGGCCGGTTTCGGCCTATGGGTCCAGGAGAAGGCAGGTGAGAACAGCGGGGTTATCCTCTTGAAACGTAAGGGGCAGAAAATCGATTTAATTGAAGAAAATTTATATAATATCTTCAAAGGATTTCTATCCTGGAATGACCATGAAATTGAAGAGAGGCGAAAGAGCGCCAGACATGTAGCCCTTCAGGCAAACTGGAAAGACTTCTTCAAGTTTTACCTCAAGGCGTATGATGCGGCCATCTCCACTGCCCATGAACGTGCAGAAAAGCTCGTCCTGATAGACTACAGGATGGAAAAAAAATATGTCTTTGCCGGCAGTGTATCTACGCAGCCTCATTTTCGCGCGTTTACCGCCGTGGTGAATCTTCCCCTTAAGATTGAGCGGCTGCGGGAACTCGCCTACAATCTCTGGTGGACGTGGCACCCCAAAGCCCGCAGCCTGTATATTTCCCTCGATCCCAAAGTGTGGCAGCAAATGGGAAATAACCCTGTCAGGATGTTGGAGACTGTGTCGCCGGAAAAGTTATTGGAGGCATCAGAAAACCCCAGCTATATGACAATGTATACGCAGATCATGCAACAGTTCGACGAATATATGAATGACAGGACTCCCAACGAAAGGGTACAGGTCTCTCAGGCAATCAAATGGTCTTCACCGATTGCCTATTTCTCTGCCGAATACGGCCTGCACGAATGCATCCCCATCTATTCGGGGGGGTTGGGTACGCTCTCCGGTGATCATCTAAAAACCGCCAGTGATCTCAATATTCCGCTTGTGGGTATAGGCCTTCTTTATAAGAACGGCTATTTCAAACAGGTTATTGATAAGAACGGCATCCAGATAGAGGAATATCCGGAGAATGAATTCGCCATGATGCCTGTTCAAATTGTTCGGGACGACATGGGAAATGAAGTTCAGATATCTCTCGAACTGCCCGGAAGAACACTCTATGCGAATATCTGGGAGGTCAAGGTGGGGCGCGTATCGTTATACCTGCTGAATGCAGATGTTCCGGGGAATACCGTACAGGACAGAAAAATAACGGAGCGGCTTTATCCGGCGGACCAGAGAATAAGGATTGAACAAGAGATCCTTTTAGGCATGGGCGGTGTCAGGCTGATAAAGAAGTTGGGCATCCGGCCGCGTGTCTACCACCTCAACGAGGGTCATTCCGCATTTCTTATTTTCGAACGCATAACCGGTCTGATGACGGAGGAAGGGCTTTCCCTGGATGAGGCTATTGAGGTCGTTTGCGGAAGCACGGCATTTACCACCCATACACCCGTTGAAGCAGGCATTGAGAGGTTTCCCAGGGATTTTATGGAACATTACTTTTCCAGCTTCATAAAAAAAACGGGCATGTCCTGGTCACAGTTCTGGGAACTGGGACGAAAGGAGGGTGGAGAAGAGAAAACATTTTTCATGGCCATTTTCGCCCTGAAGATGGCCCATATGAGTAATGGCGTAAGCCATGTTCATGAAGAAGTGTCGAAGCGCATGTGGCGTGATGTATGGAAGGGTTTTAACATCTCGGACATCCCTATCCGTCACATCACAAACGGCGTCCACGTGATGTCTTATATCTCACCGAGGATGCAATCCCTCTTTGATGCATATCTTGGAGATTGGGAAAAGAACATGGGAAACCCGGAAATCTGGGAAAAGGTTCAAGACATCCCCGATTCGCTGCTGTGGGACACGAGATATGAACTCAAGCAAAGGACTATTAATTTTTTGCGGGAATATCTCTCCAAACACTGGGTGAAATATGGTTATACGAAGACGTGGCGGGAAGAATTCTTTTCAAAAATCAATCCCGCTGCCCTGATGATCGGATTCGCAAGACGCTTTGCCCCTTACAAGCGCGCCGACATGCTCCTGTCTGATCTGGACCGTCTGGACAGAATCCTGAATCATCCGACGCGTCCTGTTCATATAATTATGGCCGGAAAGGCGCATCCCAACGACGGCATGGGAAAAAGCCTAATCAAGAAGGTTATAGATGTCTGCAGGGATGAAAGATTCAGAGGCAAGATATTTTTCATCGAGGACTATGATATCAACATTGCCCGGCGTCTTGTTCAGGGCGTCGATGTTTGGCTGAATACGCCCCGGAGACCCTATGAGGCGAGCGGTACAAGCGGTCAGAAGGTCGTCGCCAATGGCGTGCTTAATGTCAGCGTATCTGACGGGTGGTGGTGTGAAGGCTATGACGGAACCAATGGCTGGACCATAGGGCCTGTCTGTAAAGGGTTTATTGAAGAGAGGGCGAATGCCGATGAAGAGGACAGCCAGTCGCTTTATGCAATACTCGAGAATTCAGTGATACCTGCATTCTACAGCCGGGAATTATCAGGGCTGCCGGAAAAATGGATCAGCATGATTAAAAGATCCCTACAAACCCTTATGCCCAGATTCAACACGGAAAGGATGCTCCTGGATTATTACAACGATATGTATCTGCCCACGGCAGAGAGGGAACATGAACTTTATACGGATACGCACAAACTGGCCCGCGAGCTTGCGGACTGGAGGCGCAAAATCCCTATGCGTTTTTCCTCGCTCAGGATCCTGGATGCCAGCATTGAAGGGATCCACGGGGATACCGTGCTTGTCGATCAGCCGTTGATCATCAGCGCCAGGGTCGATCCGGGGAATGTGGAGCCGGAAGAAATATTGGTTGAGCTGATAATAGGAAGAAGGGAGGTATATGAATTTGCCGAATCTCCCGATTGTATTCCTTTAAGCATAGCAAAAAAGGGGTCAGATGGAATCCTCACATATTCTGCGGAATACATCGTGAAAAACAATGGCCCCTATTTATACGGTATCAGGGTGCTGCCGTACCATAAGAATCTTGCCGCCAAGCACGCAACCGGCCTTATTCTCTGGGCATAGATGAGAGATCGTTGCTGTGACCAGGATATAAAACTTTCTGGCGGTGCGTCATCTCAGAAGTTCGCACATGCCGCTGTCATTTCGAACGCAGTAAGAAATCTTGACATAAGATATTATTTTATAAAGGTATCGCGACACTAATAACTGCGCTATTATTTGCGGTTGATGAACATCAGGATGATCGTGAGGATGATACTGATAATGATGCATGTGGCCAGAGGGAAATAGAAGGTGAAATTCTTGCCTTTGTAAAAGAAGTCACCGGGAAGTTTTCCGAACCACGGTATTTTCCCTCCCAGCAGGAGAAGGAAACCCAAGCCTGCAATGACCAGACCGATAACAATGAGAATCTTGCCGAAGCCGGAAAAATCAAGCATTCGGTACCCCTATGAATCCTGCAACGCGAGCACTTTTACTTCCTTCTCAATGCGCCCATGAAGTTTATCCTTTTCCAATTCAAGGGCGTAGCGTCCCTGCAAATTCAACCAGAAACGGTCGGAAAGGCCGAAATACCTGGATAGCCTGAGTGCCGTATCGGCCGTTATGGAGCGTTTGCCATGTACAATTTCATTGATGCGTCGAGCCGGAACAGTGATGTCCTTGGCCAATTTGTATTGACTGACCTTTAGCGGCTTCAGAAATTCTTCAAGAAGAATTTCTCCGGGATGTATGGGTGGAATTTTATTGTTTTTCATAATCAACTCCTAATGATAATCCACAATCTCTACTTCGAAGGCGTCCCCTTTTTGCCATCTAAAACATATCCTCCATTGGTCGTTTATCCGAATACTATGATGGCCTTGCCTGCTGCGCGACAACTTCTCCAAACGGTTTCCGGGAGGGATTCGAAGATCATCGAGTTTGTCCGCTGCATCAAGCAGCATAAGCTTCCTCAAGGCAGTGCGTTGCAAGGCGGCGGGAATTTTGGATGAGAACTGGCGAAGGAAAATACTTTCGGCATCTTTGCCTCGGAAGCTCTTTATCATAAAGGGATAATAACGTGCTTCGTTATTAATGTCAAGCGTTATTACTGCAAGGTCTAAAAGTCAATCTGCTTTACCGGCCTTTAGGAAAAAGGACTGCTCGAAATGGGTATATATATAGGTAACGTGTTGGTAATTAGTTACCATTTTTAAGATAAATGTACCAAGCAAGGTGGTTATGCTATTGTAGTTCAATATAATTTGATATCTAAATAAACGCATCTTAAACAACCTATTTTTCATAATATTGAACCAGTTTAATATTATTTTTTAGGCTCAATGATAAATTGTTAAATATATTAACCTTTGAACAACAATATCTTCTTTTCAGCAACACGTTACCTATATTTATACCCGAAATGACAAATGGGACAAGTATTCAGAGGCTTCGACCTATGACCAGTTAAACGGTACTTTCTTTCTGAAATCCGGAACCAGCGCCCGGTCATCCACATCCTGGGTGAAGATGGTTTCAAAGCCCATGTCGAGGGCATGATTTATGACAAGCTCATATTCGTCGCGGGTAATCCTTTTTCCCAAATGGGGATGATTCTTAACAGAGGGTATGGGTGTGTACTGGGACATGATGCTCAGAGGTACAGAAAGGGATATATGCTTTTTGATTAATCCGAGGACTTCCAGGCTGTTCGATATAAATCCGGGGATGATGAGATGGCGGATGAGAATCCCCCTTTTCGCTACACCTTCTCCCATCGAGAGTTCTTCTCCGACCTGGCGCACCATTTCTTTGATGGAAGGGATGGCATGCGCCGCGTAATCCTTCACCCCGGAAAGGACAAGAGCATCATTCTCTGTGCCGTATTTAAAGTCTGGCAGGTAGATGTCCACCATGCCTTCCAGGATTTTCAGAACTTCCGGGTTCTCATAACCGCCGCAATTGTAAACGAGGGGAAGACGCAAATCTCTTTGGCGGGCGATGAGAAGGGCCTCCATGACCTGCGGTATCTGGGGGGTGGGCGTAACAGGCTCGATGTTATGACAGTTCTTTTTCCCAAGCGCCAGCATGATGACGGAAAGTCCTTCAATGTCTATCCGCTCCCCGGAAATATCATGGCTTAACTGATAGTTCTGGCAGTAGATGCATTTGAGATTGCAGGAAGACAGGAAGATAGTTCCGGCGCCCCGTGTCCCCGAAATGGGAGGCTCCTCACCATAATGGGGCAGGGCGTGGCTTACTACGACGTCGTCTGCGAGACGGCAGAACCCTAATTCGCCTCTTGTCCTGTCGACCAGGCATTTTCTGGGACACAGTGTGCAGCTCTTCAGGATTCCCTTCAGCCGGTCAATACTTCGCCGCGAGATAGTTTCAGCGTCCACTTTCGATCCATGCCTCACTGAATTTCTATCTTTTCCACAACGTCCTTGATTTTTTTGCTTTCTATAAGTTCTAGGAATTCTTCTCCCAGATGTTGTGCACGTTCCACCACACTCCACCAGTTTTTGATCCTGGTAGACGGGTCATCGATGTAGATCGCGAAATCGTCCCGATTAGGTATTTTCCCTCCGGGGAGCTGCGCGACAAAGCCGTGGGAGGGATGAATCATCAAGACATTATCAAGATCGTCCGCTCGCGGCAGACGATAGGAAAGCTTCTTGTCCAGCCATCCCGGTACAATCCTTTCCTGATGATTGAAGAACAGGACGATATCGTCATTTGTTGAGGCATAGTTGTGGGTCAGGTGATAATCGATGAGACCGCCATCCCGGTATACTCCGACAGGGGCCCCATAGATGTTTCTGACTCCGGCGACTACTATGGGAATGGCGCACGAGGCCACCAGGGCGTACTTGAAATTGATCTCGTTCAGCGGAATGTACCGTCCATGGAAACCGGGCCTGAGGCAAAAATGCGGCGGCTTCGGCCCGTTATAGAATACAACCCGCTCGGCAAAATAATGGATGTATGATCTCTTAATGGCATTGAGGAGAAAGCCTATGCCGAGACCAAGCTGCTGTACCCATTTCAATTCAGAAGCCACAAGGTTTCTTGCACGGACTGTAATGATTGCAAGACGATACTTCTTGCTGGACAGTGCAAAGGGCAGGGCGTCGTCCTCAATATATGAATTTACAATGCCTATCAGGGATTCCTGAACAGTGGCCGGAGTATCGTTTCTCTTGTAAGTCGTGCCAATGTAGGATTCCATAAGAGTCTGGTAACTCTTTTCCGGCTCAGGTTGCAGCCAGGCAGCGAACCGCAATGCCCCTGCCGATGAACCGACGAGGTGCGTCGCCCTGACGCATCCGAGGAGGCGATTCGTCAAAAGAGTCAGGTCGAAGCCGCTGGCCACCAGCCACCGGGGACCAGTCGCCGGGGCGAAATAAGTCGTTACGCGGTCTAAGTGAAAGCCGCCATCCTGGATGATTTCATAGGCCCGCTTGCCCGCTTTTATACAGATACCGTTCATTATTATCAACTGTTGATGACTTTGAAATCTTGCAGCCCTGGGTAAAATTTCTTACAGATATGCTGAGAATCACAGGGAATCGCCACAAATGACCTTGACAGTATCCCGGCCGTTCGGTAGAGTAACGCATCTGAGAGGGATTTACCCGCTGCTTAATTTGGATGGCGGTTAATACATAAACTCTGGCTGTTTTGTCAACGTCTATTGTTGGTTGCATCCCCCAAAAAGTATGTGCCGATAGTCAGGGAAAGTATTTGTATGGATATCAAAGCCCGTGTGGCAGAAATAGCAAAAAATGCAAAGAAAGCGGCCACGGCGCTCGCCCGCTTGTCGACGGACGCAAAAGACAGGGCCCTCCTCGAAATGGCCGAGGCGCTCACCAGGCAAACCGGCCTTCTCATGAGGGAAAATGCAAAGGATCTCGAAAAAGCCACGCAGATGGGCCTTTCCGCAGCCATGATTGACAGACTTGTGTTGAACGAAAGTACAATCGAGGGCATTGCAAAGGGTCTCACGGAAGTGGCCGGTCTCCCGGACCCGGTCGGAAAAGTAACCTCCATGTGGCGAAGACCGAACGGCCTTCTCGTCGGTCGCATGAGGATACCTCTGGGAGTAATCGGTATAATCTATGAGTCCCGCCCCAACGTGACTGCAGACGCAGCCGCCCTTTGTCTGAAATCCGGCAATGCCGTCATCCTGCGAGGAGGGTCTGAGGCGATAAACTCGAATATTGCCATTGCCAAGATCCTTCAGAGCGTCTTAAAGAAGCAGGCCATTCCCGAGGAGGCCATCCAGGTCATTCCCATGACTGAGAGGGAAGCAGTCCGCGAGATGCTGCAGCTTGAAGAATATATAGACGTGATCATCCCGAGAGGGGGCGAAGACCTGATCAGGGCTGTTGTCAATGAATCGAAAATTCCCGTCATCAAACATTACAAAGGGGTTTGCCACATATTTGTGGATGTCGGCGCTGATTTTGACATGGCCGTAAATATTTGCATGAACGCGAAGACCCAGCGTCCGGGGGTTTGCAATGCCATGGAGACTCTGCTTGTCCATCAGGATATTGCAGGAAAATTTCTGCCGCTTGTTGCCCGTCATCTCAAGGGAGCAGGAGTTGTCCTCCGGGGCTGCGACAGGACAAGACGAATCCTCAAAGATATTGAACAAGCAAAAGAGGAAGATTGGTATCAGGAATACCTCGATCTCGTTTTGTCCGTGCGCATCGTCGATGATCTTGATGAGGCTATGGCCCATATTGAAAAATACGGTTCTCTGCACACGGAATCAATCATTACGAACAATTACCAAAACGCGCAGCGCTTCTTAAATGAAGTCAACTCGTCCACTGTCCTCGTCAATGCGTCCACCCGTTTCAGTGATGGTTTTGAGCTGGGACTCGGCGCGGAAATAGGGATCAGCACGACAAAACTTCATGCCTTTGGTCCCATGGGACTGGAAGAGCTGACAACAACAAAATTTATTATCTACGGGAATGGACAGGTGAGAACATGAAATGGGGATTATTGGGAGGCACATTCGATCCGATACACAATGGCCATCTCAGATGCGCCGAGGAAGTGCTCGAAATTTTTGATCTGAACCGGATTATCTTTGTTCCCGCTGCGAAACCGCCGCACAAAATAGATGGCGATATAACATCATTTCATCACCGGGAGCAGATGATTAAGCTGGCTATTGAAGGGAACCCGGTATTTACATTCTCCGATGTGGAGAAGCAGCGTGAAGACAAGTCTTACTCGGTGGAAACTGTTGATTACATTCTCAAGAAATACATGAAAGAGCTGGAATTGTATTTCATCCTGGGGCAGGATGCCTTTCACGCCATCCAGAGTTGGAAAGACTGGCAGAGGCTGCTGCTCTTATGTAGTTTTGTAGTTATGACAAGACCCGGTTACGAAGACAGGGGACTGGATGGAATCCTTCCTGCCGATTTCGCTTCCCGGTTTAGGTATGATGATAGTGTGAAGGGTCTCAGGGGGCCTACGGGGCACGTCATTTATTTCAGGGGTGTTACTTTCCTGGATATCTCATCCAGCAATATCAGGCAAAGGGCAAGAGAGGGCAGGTCCATCAAATACCTCGTTCCTGAGACGGTCCGGCATTACATTATGAAAAACTCTCTGTACAGGAACCCAAAATAGTAGGTACTCATACGTCTAATCCTAAGAATACCGCCAATCGGTCTGTGTCCAAACGAACCGGGAAAATCTTCCTCGCACTGGGTATTATCGTACTTCTTTTTGGCGCCGCCGCATCAGGAGCCTCGGACAATTTTCCTAAACCGGTTGGGGCTGTCAATGATTTTGCTCGCGTGATCCCGTCGGACTATAAGAACCGCATGGAGGGCCTCGCTCAGGAGGTCCTCGAAAAAACAGGGACTGCCATTGTTGTTGTCACGGTGGAAAGCATAGGTGATAACGAACTGAACGATTACGCCAACCGCTTATACAAGGCCTGGGGCATAGGCAAAAAAGGAGAAGACAAGGGCGTTTTGATTTTCCTCACCTTGAAGGAGCGGAAATTCAGAATTGAAACCGGATACGGCGTTGAAGGCATCCTCCCCGACGGACTCGTTGGCGAAATTCGTGACAGGTATGCAATTCCGTATTTCAAGAAGGGTGACTTCGGGCAGGGACTTTTCAATACCGTGACCGCCTTGGCTTCTGTTGTGGCAAAAGCTGCCAATGTATCCATCACAGGCGGTATAACCGTCGCGCAGCCGGGAGAGAAGAAAGTCGGGCAGAGGGGCAGCGTATTGCCCCTGATCATCCTTGTTCTGATAGTGGTTTCAGTCTTGGGCACGAGGCAGGGAAGGGACCTGCTCCCCTGGCTGCTGCTCATGGCATTTACCGGTAGAGGCGGCGGCGGCGGCTTTGGGAGCTTTGGCGGTGGAGGCTTCGGCGGCTTCGGCGGCGGTGGAAGCGGGGGCGGCGGAGCGAGCGGCGACTTCTGACGAGACGAGAGGTGATCAACATGGCAAAGGTACCGAAAAATCCTGAGGAGATTTTTGAAGAGCTTACGGATGACTTCAAGAATGTTTTTGGCAGTGATCTCATTTCCATTATTCTCTATGGAAGCGGGGCAAGCGGCCATTACGTCCCCGGGAAATCAGATCTCAATTTTCTCATAGTCCTCTCCGAAGGAGGGATCGATAATCTGGATAGGGCCTTCAGCGCTGTTGCCCGGTGGCGGAAGCGTAAGGTAGCAATTCCTCTTTTCATGACGAAAGCGGAAATATTATCTTCCCGTGATTCATATCCCATTGAGTTCCTCTCTATGAAAAAACATTATGTCCTTGTCAGCGGTGAGGATGTCCTCGGTGGATTATCCTTCGAGCCATCACTTCTGCGCTTGCAGTCTGAGAGAGAATTTAAGGGGAAGTTAGTTCATTTGAGGAGGGGCTTCCTGGAAGCGGAAGGACGGGCACGGCAGATGCGCGAACTTATCAAAGCCTCTTTCACGGCATTCATCTCCATATTCAGAGCCCTCCTATACCTCAAAGGAATTGACATACCGCAGGCGCGAAGGGATATAATCAATGCTGTCGCCAGGGAATATTCCGTTGATCCTGTTATTTTCCTGAAATGCGCAGATATCAAGGAAGACATTGACCGGATTGCCGCTTCCGAGATTAAGAATGTTTTTATAGATTATGTAAAGGAGATCGAAAGGCTATCCGCCATCGTTGACGGCATGAGTGTATGAAAACACCATGGCTGCAAAACAGAGTGAATGCAATTTCTGAAAAGTTGCAGAATATATCGGGAGGTGCTACATGACCAGCGGGAAGAGAAATCTCATTATTGCAGGTGTAATTGTTCTTGTCCTTGTACTTGTTCTATACTCCAATTACAACACCTTCGTTTCTTTGGATGAGACTGTAAAGGCGTCCTGGGCGCAGGTTGAAAATCAGTTGCAGCGGCGGTACGACCTGATACCCAACCTTGTGGAAACAGTAAAAGGGTACGCCAAGCAGGAAAAGGATGTCCTCGTCGAAGTTACCAATGCCAGGGCAAAGGTGGGCGGTGCAGCGAATGTGCCGGATAAGATCAGCGCCAATAATGAATTGTCCGGCGCCCTGAGCAGACTCTTGGTTGTGGTCGAAAGGTATCCTGATCTCAAATCCAATCAGAATTTTATGCGCCTTCAGGATGAGCTTGCGGGAACGGAAAACCGGATTGCCGTGGAAAGAAAGCGATATAATGACGCAGTGAGAACTTATAATATCGCGATCAGAAGCTTTCCAGGGAATCTATTTGCAGGAATGTTCGGTTTCCATAGTGCAGCCTTTTTTGAGGCGCCGCCGCAGGCCAAGGCCGCTCCACAGGTCAAATTCTAAAGGTTATACGAAGTGGCCTTCAAGAGATTGTCATTCCGATCGTGAGCGAGGAATCTTATGTATGCTTCATTAAAGATGTCTCGCATCGCTCGACATGACAGTTTGCAATTAGTTCCTGCTACAAAGTTCAGTCATCCGGTGTTGGGATAATGAGTTTCCGGTATTTCCGGTTGAAATGCTGCTCATTCCGGCTTTTTCATTATGAGCGGCATTGTTTGACAGGCGTGTTATTGAAGCCGGGTCCGATCCGCTTCATTTTTTATAGGACGCAGCATCGATTGCGGGACAATATAGTCACGCATTTTTGAGACAATATAGACCAGGATCCAGAGATCATCAGGTGTCCTCTTGCCCCTCTTTCCGATAATTTTACCCTCACAGCCATAAAGAGGATGTCTGGGATGATCGACAACGACCATATCTCCTAATTCCATCTTCCTTTTCTCCTCATTTCTTCCGGCATCGTTATGCCAACGGGGTTTCCATCATGCATCCGGAGAGATCTCCATGCCATCACTGTGCCGTAATCCTTCTTCTGTCATTTCGACCCCTTCAGATTCCTCAGGGTAAACTCCGGGAGAAATCTTTCTCCGGGCTGAAGGGTTTGAAATGACATTTCCTCCTGTTACGATACAGGCACGCTGTGAATTCTGCAAAAAAGTCAGCAATATCGGAAGCAGTCCCCAGCCATTTCCTTAATTTGTAACACAATTTAAATCAGAAGTCCCCTTCTTTTAGAGTATAAATATAAAGGCACCCGGCACCGGCTGTGGCCTCGGCCTGAAACAAGCCAAACATTAAAGATTGAAGCAAAATATTTTAGAAAAAACTTGACAACTTGCCGGGCATATAATACTCAGAAACACACGGTAAGTAAATGTTACTTACCATCCTTTCAGGCTGTCCATTGTCGGTAGTTTTTCATGTATTCGTTAAAGCCGCATCCCTTAATTAAAGACTTATATTCCGAGGGCATGAAACCTTCACGTCCACATTCGATTACTAATTAGCTTGTTCTTGCAAAGNNGCGACACCTCTTGGGAAAAACTAAAAATAAAATGAGGAGGCATGTATATGGGCAGGAGTTTGTTCGGAGAGGAACATGAGATATTCCGCGATTCATTCAAAAAGTTCCTGGCAAAAGAGGTGACCCCCTTCATAGAGAAGTGGGAAGAGGATGGCATTGTTCCCAGGGAAATGTGGAATAGGCTGGGTGATAATGGGTTTCTCTGCCCATGGCTTGACGAGAAATACGGCGGCTCCGGGGCGGGATTCGAATACTCCGCCATTATCATTGAAGAGCTCGCCTATATCGGAAGCCACGGACTCATAGCGGGCCTGCATAGTGATATCATCGTCCCCTACATTTACAGTTTTGGAAATGAAGAGCAGAAGATGAAGTGGCTCCCCGGTTGCGCCACAGGCGATATTGTGACAGCCATTGCCATGACTGAACCGGGTACAGGATCGGATCTCGCCGCGATCCGGACTACGGCGGTGAAAGACGGCGATTCATATGTGATCAACGGCCCCAAGACTTTCATTTCCAACGGCATTCACTGCGATCTGGTCATCGTGGTGGCAAAGACGGACCCCCATGCCGATCCGCCCTTTAAGGGCATCAGTCTCATCTGCGTTGAAAGCGGAACCCCGGGTTTCCAGAAGGGGAGAAGGCTCAACAAGATGGGGTTTCACAGCCAGGACACGGCAGAGATGAACTTCGAGGACTGCCGGGTGCCCGCGTCCAATCTGTTGGGGAAGGAGGGGCAGGGCTTCTATTATCTGATGCAGAAACTGCAAGCGGAAAGGCTCGTAGTGTGCATTATGGGCCAAGCCATGGCGGAGGCCATGCTGGATATGACCATTAAGTATTGCAGGGAGAGAACCGTCTTCGGAAAGCCCATCAGTTCTTTTCAGCATAATACGTTCAAAATTGTGGAGATGGCTACAGAGATTGAACTGGGAAGGACTTTCCTCGATTCTCTCCTTCTGGATTACTGTGAAAAGAAAGATATTGTTAAGAGAGTTTCTATGGGCAAGGCTTGGATTTCAGAAATGGCGAACCGCGTAGCCTATGATTGTTTGCAGCTTCACGGCGGCTACGGCTACATGGAAGAATATCCGATTTGCCGTTTTGCAAGAGACGTGAGGGTTATTCCCATATTTGCAGGTACTACAGAGGTCATGAAGGTCATTGTCGGTCGCATGATGGGCCTGTAATCATAACGCGAGAGGGCTGAGGCCTTGATTGCCATCGCCCATCCGGATTTCCAGGCAGAGCTCCGCAAGGAAGCCAAGAGGATTCTTTATTGAATGGCAATAGGATTTTGAAAAAGTTAAGTCTTACGTTGAAAGGAGGAAATTAAATGGAGGTTAAAGGTTGTAAAGCGATTGTAACCGGCGGTGCATCGGGATTGGGTGAGGCATGCGTCCGTAGCTTGGTGGGTCTGGGCGGGAAGGCGGCTATTTTCGATCTTGATACGGCAAGGGGAGAGAAACTTGCCGCCGAGCTGGGAAGCAACGTCATCTATGCTAATACAAATGTGACAAACGAAGAAAGCGTGCAGGCAGCCATTAAGAAAACAATAGATGCCTTTGGAGCGATAAATGTTGTGATCAACTGCGCCGGCGTGGGAGATCCCGGGAAGGTTCTTTCCAAGAAAGGCCCCATGGCGCTTTCGTTATTCAACCGCGTGGTGCAGATCAACCTGGTGGGCACATTCAATGTCATCAGACTTGCAGTTGAGCACATGGTTAAAAACAGCGGAAATAAAGACGGTGAAAAAGGGGTCATCATTAATACCGCCTCAGTCGCCGCCTTCGACGGTCAGATCGGGCAGCCGGCTTACAGCGCCTCCAAGGCAGGTGTCGTTGGTATGACCCTGCCCATTGCAAGGGAGTGCGCCGAGTATGGAATCAGGGTAATGACGATTGCGCCGGGACTCTTCAATACGCCGATGCTCGCGCAACTGCCCGAGGCGGCGCGCGAGGCCCTCGGCAAGATGGTTCCGTTCCCGCAGCGTCTCGGCGATCCCATGGAATATGCAAAGATGGCCCAGCATATCATTGAGAATCCCATGCTCAATGGAGAAGTCATACGGCTCGATGGCGCTATCCGAATGGCGGCGAAGTAAAAAATTTCAAACAACGAAATCCCGCATCGCATTCTTGGGATTTTGTGTGCAAGACTGGAAAAGAAACCAAGAAGGAGAATAGAAAGANNAATCAAGCCCGAGGAAGTGGATGACATCAGTTACGGGAGCTGCATCCCGGCGGAAGTCGCCCTGGAAACGGATGTGCCGGCGAGGCAGGCGACGCTCCTTGCCGGGTTCCCGGCGGATAATATTTCCGTAAGCCTTGACAGGGCATGCTGTTCATCCCTGACCTGTCTCCGCTTAGGGGTCAGGGCCATCAAGGCCGGAGAGGCTGAGATCGTCATGGCCGTGGGATCGGAGAACATGCCGCGGACGCCCCATCTGGCACCCGGTTTAAGAAAGGGAACGCGACTGGGGCATATCAAGCTGATCGATTGCCTCTTCGAGCTTGGCTACACGGCCAAAGGATTCAATCCCGTTGCTAAAGATGCGGGAGAAGTGGCCCTGGAATATGGCGTGACAAGGGAGATGCAGGACGCCTGGGCTCTCGGGAGTCAGGAGAAATACGCAAAGGCTTATGCGGAAGGGAAGTTCAAGATCGGAGAGGAACTCATGCCCGTAGTGATCCCGCAAAAGAAAGGCGAACCTATCGTCATTGAAAAGGATGAATCGCCGAGGAAGACAAGCATGGAAGCCCTGGCGAAGTTAAAACCCATCTACGGCAGTCCCACTGTGACAGCGGGAAACGCGCCTCCCATCAGCGCCGGAGCGAGCGCTATCCTCATCATGACGAAGGAGAAGGCCAAACAGAAGGGTCTTAAGCCCTTGGCAACAATAGTTGCAGTGGCGGCCTCGGCTACAGTCCCCCGTGAAATCGCTGTCATTCCGGCTTATACGATTCAAAAGGTACTGAAGCAGGCGGGTCTGACGCTCGACGACATGAAGCTGATTGAAATAAATGAAGCCTTTGCAGTTCTGCCCCTTGTTTCCACGAAGATCCTCGCCAATAACGACGAGAAAAAATGGAAAGAGCTTCAGGCCAAGACCAATGTAAACGGCGGCGCCATCGCAATCGGTCATCCCGTGGGAGCAAGCGCCGCAAGAATCACGATGGCCCTGGCCTATGAACTCAAAAGGCGCGGNNGGGATAGCCGTCATCACCTTGAATCGCCCCAAGAGCATGAATGCCCTCAACAGCCAGCTATTCAGGGAGTTGGATCATGTCCTCGCGGCAATTGACGGTGATGAGGAAGTAAAAGTGGTTATCCTTACTGGGGCTGAAAAGTTCTTCGCCGCAGGCGCCGATATCACCGAGATCGGACAGATTGCCGCGCCGGTGGATGCTCATCGGTTTCTGAAAGATGCCCAGGCTGTCTTTAACAGGATTGAGGACCTGGAAAAGCCTGTTATTGCAGCAGTGAGCGGCCTTGCCCTGGGCGGCGGCTGTGAACTTACGCTTGCCTCTGATCTGAGGATTGCCGCAGATAACGCAACTTTCGGGCTACCGGAGATCAAGATCGGCGTCATTCCAGGGGCTGGAGGCACTCAGAGGCTTCCCAGGATCGTTGGTGTCACGAAAGCCAAAGAGCTTCTCTATACCGGCGATTTTATCGATGCGCAGGAGGCCTATCGCATAGGGCTTGTGAACAAGGTGGTGCCCGTCGCTTCCCTGATGGAGGAAGCCAGGAAGATGGCTCAGAAAATTGCCCGCCAGCCGGGCTTCGCCTTAAAAATTTTAAAGATCGCAGTCAACGGCGGGATGAATATGGACATTAAGTCGGCCATGGCCTACGAGGCGCGATGTTTTGAAATTCTCTTTTCCACGGCGGATCAGAAAGAAGGGATGAAGGCCTTCGTGGAAAAGCGAAAACCTTCGTTCACAAACAGGTGATATGGGGAAAGTAGTTTCATTGAGAGATGCCATCGGCTGCATCCGGGACGGGGACGTGCTGTTTCTCGGGTCGCTCATTGAGTGCCGGCGTCCCATGGCCGCCGCATACGAAATCGTCAGGCAGCGAAAGAAGGGGCTGATCCTCCTTGCAGAATGTTCGCTTGCGGAAGATATACTCGTAGGGATGGGCTGCGCTGCGGCTTGGCGCGGTTGCTATACGGGGATAGCTAATTTCGGGCTTTCTCCGGCAACACTTCGAAAAATAGAAACGGGCGAATTCGTCGTCGATGATATCGGGCATATTGATATCATCCTGGGCGCCATGGCGGCCATGGCTGGGAGCCCCTTCGTCGCCACCCGCGCCACTTTAGGAAGCGACGTTCTCAATCCCGAGTTCTCGCGGACGGAACAGATCCGGGAACTCGCGCGTGATCCCTCCATGATTCCCGGAAAAAAGTTCGTGTTGATGGATGATCCATTTTATGGGAACGGCCTCGTAAAACTTCAGCCCGCCATGCCGGCGGACGTAGCCGTCATCCATGTTCAGCAGGCGGGCGAGGATGGGACCGGGCGCATAGAAGGCAGTCTCGCCTTTGACCATTATTTCATTCACGCCGCCAAACGGGTTATCCTGACTGCGGAGCAGGTCGTTCCGGAGTCCTATCTGAGGAGGGACCCCAACCGTAATCAGATCCCTTGCACCAGCGTGGATATGGTCGTGGAAATACCGTGGGGCGGGCACCCCAGCCAGGTACAAGGATTTTACGACGTTGATATGCCCTTTATCAGGGAGTATGTGAAAGCCGCTAAGACCGAGGCTGGTTTCGAGAGCTGGGTTCATGAATGGGTTTTTGCAATGAGCGCGCACGATGAATATCTGGACAGGATAGGGGCGGCGCGGCTTCAATATCTGCGGGCGATTCCACCCTATGGATACCGCCCCCGCAATACCTGTCAGAAATCGCATAACAATGAAAACGTATTGAATGAGACGGGAGGTGATGCATAAGAACCGGCATTGGACGATGACGAACGGTTATCTGGTCACAATTGATTGAGATACAGTTAAGGAGGGAAATTATGAAAAAAAGCAAGGTCGTCAGTTTGAAAGAAGCAATGCAGGAAATACAGGATGGTGATTGTATCGTCATGGGCGGCGTGGTGGAGGATCGTCGTCCTATTGCCGCCACATTGGAACTGATACGCCAGGCGAAGAAAAACCTTATCATACTGGCGGAGTGTTCACTTTCGGAGGACATGCTCGTCGGCGCCGGTTGTGTCGCGGCGTATCGCGGAACCTACACAGCCATTGGAGCCTTTGGCATATCTCCTTCCACGAAGAGAGTGGCGGAAGCGGGTCGCATCGTTATCGATGACATCGGTCACACGGATGTCTGCCTGGGCGCCATGGCTGCCATGGCGGGTGCTCCCTTCATCGCTTCCAGAACAACCTTCGGAACGGATGTGCTGAATCCCGCCTACGATAATGTGGCCAAAATCAGGGCATTGGCGAGAAACAAGGAGATGATCCCGGAGAAGAAGTATATTCTTATGGATGATCCTTTTTTTGGTCGCGGCATGGTCCAGCTCCATCCAGCAATGAAAGCGGACGTTTTTATCTGCCACGTCCAGTATGCGGGTGAAGAAGGGACTGTCCGCATCGACGGCAGTCTGGTCTTTGACCACTTTGCCGTTCATGGAGCAGAAAAGGTCATTATCACCGCAGAGCAGGTTCTTCCTGAGGAGTATCTCAGGCGCGACCCCAATCGCAATCAGATTCCCTGCACGAGTGTTGACATGGTAGTTGAGGTCCCCTGGGGCGGTCATCCGGGACAGGTTCACAATTTTTATGATATGGATATTCCTTTTATTATGGATTATGTCGGAAAAGCGAAAACGGAAGCGGGATTTCAAGAATGGGCCGATTCCTGGGTTTACGGGCCGAAGAGCCACGATGACTACCTGAATAAACTGGGTGCTTCGCGTTTGGAAAAGTTGCGGGCCATACCCCCGTTCGGGTATCGTCCAAGACCGAAAGGAGGGACACGATCATGACAGAACAATACGCAAAAGCGCAAGACTACAAGCCGACGGAGGCAATGGTTATTTACGGCGCCCGGATGCTGAAAGAATTTAACGGGAAGACCGGGATCATCGGGATTGGAGCGCCGCTTCTGGCTACACACCTGGCAAAGATACTTTATGCGCCGGACATGAAGATGATTGTGGAAACGGGTCAGGCGGATGCCAACCCGATTGAGGTGCCGCTGTCCATCATGGATAGTCGCCTGACCTATGGATCGTCTTGGCAGATGGGCGACCCGGAAGGGCTGTTCCCGCTTATGCGAGGGGAAATTGACTTCGGTTTCATCGGGGGGGCACAGATCGACAAATACGGCAGCCTGAACTCTACCTTTATCGGGACCGATTATAACAAGCCAACGAAGAGACTGGCCGGCACGGCGGGCGCAGTCGATATCGGCGGATTCTCCAAGGCGACCATTATTACCATGGCCCACCAGAAACGCCGGATATTGGAGAAGGTGGATTACCTCACCACGCCGGGCTGGATGGTAAAGAAATGGCCGGAAGGCAAGATGGTCAGACGGGAAGAGATCGGTCTCCCCGGCGGGCCTATCGCTTTTATTTCTTCCATGGGGATTATGAGATTCGATGCGAAAACGAAGATCATGTATGTGGAAAAATGCTTCCAGGGGGTAACGCCCGAGGCGATCAAGGAGAACACGGGCTTTGATATCGACATCTCCCGTGCGACTGAGGCAGACCCCCTGCTCTTAGAGGAACTGAAGGTTTTGAGGGAACAGTGCGATCCCTTGAACATATACCGCACACGATAGGCAGCAGAGAGGCATGGAGATGACGAGACAGGGCTGGGGCGGAAACGGCCGCATTTATATGACGTCGGCGCCCCGGCCTTAAGATTAGGGGCCGGAATACTAACTATTCGGTCATCTATCTCAAAGATATATAACCACTTCATAGATAATTTCCACTGGAGGATGTATGCCAGCGGCACGTGAAAAGGTCAGGAAAGGCTCGGGCAAATTGAATGTAAGGCCTTTGCCTGTCGGGGGCGTCAAGATTAGAGAGGCCTTCAAAGCGCTCTTAGAAGAAAGAGAATTCAACGCGATTACGACTGCCCAGATCTCCAGGAAATCGGGTGTCAACGAAGCCCTCATCTATAAGTATTTTGGTGACAAGCGAGGTCTGCTGCATCAGGTGCTCCGGGACTATCTCGACGAATATCTTGGACAGTTGGAATCGGAACTGAAAGGGATCAAGGGCGCCTTCAACAAATTGAAAAAGATCGTCTGGTCCCAGTTGAACCTCTATGAGTCGAAGCGGGTGCTCGCCAAAATTCTCCTTCTGGAAGTGAGAAATTACCCGGGTTATTTTGAAAGCGAAAGTTATGGTCAGGTGCAGAGGTACAGCAGAATCATAACGGAAATTCTGAAGGAAGGCATAAAAAATGGTGAAATCCGTAACGACATACCGGTCACGTCCATGAGGCAGGTGATACTGGGCGGCATCGAGCACCTGTGTCTGCCGAAGATCATATACGGAAAGCCGTATTCTGCCAAGGAGCTCACAAGGGAATTATGTATGGCTGTATTTGAGGGAATAGCAAAGCGCCCTTCGTAAAGAAACGAAGCGACGAATCCCTCACAATCGCTCCACACATTTCACTGAAGGAGATATGAGAGAATGAAGAACCGTATAACGCAACTGTTCAATATAAAATATCCCATCGCTCTGGGGGGAATGGCCGGCGTGACGGATGCCAAACTGGCCGCCGCAGTCAGTGAGGCNNGCCGTTTGCGGGATATAACCGCGCTTCCCTTTGCGGTGAATATTCCACTCATGGCTCCCAAGGCCAAAGACTTGATTCAGGTGGTGATTGAAAGCAGGGTTCCGGTCGTAATTACCGCCGCGGGCAGTCCGACGGTCTTCACTGCGGCCCTGAAGCAGGCCGGTAGCCGCGTGATGCACGTCGTCCCCTGCGTCGATGCCGCGAAGAAGGCGGAAGGCGCCGGAGTCGATGCCGTCATTGCAGAGGGTTTCGAATCCGGAGGATTTGCGTCTCCCTTTGAAATCGGCGCCCTCGCCTTGATTCCGCAGGTCGTGGATGCCGTCCGGATACCTGTGCTTGCAGCCGGCGGCGTGGTCGATGCACGGGGCTATGCGGCCTGCCGCATTCTTGGCGCGGAAGGGGTCAGTGTGGGTACGGCTTTTCTTGCCACGGTGGAATGCGCTAAAATCGGCAGTGCATGGCGGGAACAAATTTTGAGTGGAAGGGACGTCTCCACAAAAATCCTGGCCAGGGGAATCGCTCCGATCAGGATGCTCGCAAATCAATGGACGGAAAAATTGGCAAAACTTGTCTCTGTGGGCGTGACAAAAAAAGAAATCATGAAATTTATTTTTTCCGGTGACCCCAGGAGCAGCGAGGATGGCCCTTTTGGGTGCGGTCAAGGAGTGGGCCTGATCCGGCGGATCAGGACTGTGAAAGAAGTCATGGAGGATTTCGTCGTTGGCTCTGAAGAACTCCTGAAGAGAATGGCAACGAGCGATTAGGGTACAAGATCGTATAGAAAGTCTTATTCCG
>PLLV01000237.1 GCA_003142295.1 Syntrophaceae bacterium | reverse complement strand
CATAAATCGAGGATAAGTAGGTGTAAGCGATAAGAAGGCAGGGTCTAATTTGACACTGGTCGTTAAGTTCTGTACAGGCCAATCTCACCAGTTTCAGGGTCTTGGACTACATTTTCTATCTTACGTTTATCGGCATCGATGGCCACGGGCTCGTCCAGGGAATATGCATAGAACGGCTGGATGCCTCTGCCCGCATATTGGAGCGTCCGATACACATATTTGAAGAACGATCCTGTATAGCGATAACGACGGATGCATCCTTCGATTGTTTCCCGAACCTTCTCGTCATATCCTCTCCACCGAGACATATAGTCAGAGCGGTCCAGCCACTCATCAACCGCATACCGGACAAGCCTCATGATTTCCTGTTTTGCCGTGAAATTACCGCGCTGGGCGAGGCGTACCAAACGAATGCTGATAATATCACGTAGGTGTCGATCAACCCGATCGGCAGGAACAATAAAAACATAAAGTTTGTCCCGATATCTGTTCAAAATGGCATCAACCTCATTTCTGTTCCTGTATGGATTAAGTTTTTTGGGTCTACGTTGTGGCATCCAGCGCCGCTGATACTTCCAATCCAAGACGGATGTCACTTGATCCCAATCAATAGCATTCCACTCGGTTCTTATATTTTTCTGGATAAAACGATAGCACTCAGGGGCGTGTTTGAAGATCCAGGAACCGGTTAAGACTTCGGGACGCTTTAAAGATACCAATGCATTAAGTTGCGCTGCGACGGCCTTAAAATCCATTTTTTCCTAAAAATCGCTTGTCACCACATAAACTTACCCAATGCTTTTTGTTCGCGTTTTGTAACCAGGATACGTATTGGGTGCTATTCCGGTGAACGCGGCCTCTTATTCCGATGCAAACCGGCCACCTGTGCTGATCCAAATCGCCCGGGGGTTCCAGCTCAATTTGAGGGTTCTCTAGAACTGTACCAGCTATGCAGTTAGTTTTCCAGAGGCTGAAAGGCACTTCTTGATCTCGCTAACAAACAATAAAACAATGATCAATCACCTCAGTCAAATAAATCGAAGTCCCGCCTTTTTGCCAGATTTATCAAGATTCAACTCGTAATTCTCATTATTCCTTATGACTCAAGAGTGCGGATAAGGTACTTCATTAAGAGCCACAACCGTTAATAAGATGCCAGTTCCCCATAAAACCTTTTCCCAATTTCCATCCCGACCTCTATAATTCTAACCCCCCAAAGACCTCACAGACAAAGAATATGGAGGTGCGCCATGACGACAAAAGAAGCGATAACCCTGTTCAAATATTATCTTCAAGCAAACCACAAAAAGAGAACCATCGAGAGCTACACCCTCCTGTTTGACAGGTTCGGAGCAATCTATGCGCAGAGATCCTTGGATGGCATCAGTCCCGACGAGATTTTTCATTTCCTTGAAAACATGACTCAGAAGCTGTCCAAATCCACACGCAGACTCCGTTATGCTCAGATAAAAGCCTTTTACAACTTCATCATTGATCGCTGTTCTCTGAACATGAGGAATCCCTGCAACACGACGCTGCTCAGCAAAGCCTTCAGGGCACCGAAACAGTTACCACGCAAGATCCTCGACCGGGAGACGGTGGAAGAAATGATCTACAACGCTAAAAGGCAGCGTGACCGGTTGATATTGGAACTTCAGGCGCGATGTGGATTGAGAATCGGTGAATTGCTGAAGATCAAGGTGTCGGATGTCTCTGACAGAACCATCACCCTTCGGGAACCCAAGTCAGGCAAGGAGACGGAAATTGCCTACATGCCGGAGAACGTATCGAGGAAGCTCTCAGAATACATCAAGGAGAAAGCCCTTCAAGGAGAGGAGCGGATATTCCCCATCTGCTATTCGACAGCAAGGTCCCTTGTCAGAGGACTGGGAGCCCACTTGAATGTCCATGTGTCACCCCATGATCTCCGGAGATACTCAGCCACGTATGCCAGCAGAAACGGCGTCCCCCTGGAAGTAGTATCGAAGGTAATCTTGAGGCATCAGGATTTAAAGACCACGCAGGTCTACCTCGGAAAGATAACCGATTCCGAAGCGATCCGATGGATGGACATCCTTCACGAGAAATAGGATCATTCAACATAACCAATTGGAACGTAGAGGTCTTTGGGGTTCATAAATCGTGGCCAGATCACCCATAATGCACTATCTTATCATCAGAAACTGCGAGTTTCATCCTGATAACATTAACCATTCATTCAGACAAATCTGATGAGTTCAAACGGCATTCAGCGATGTCCAGTTGCCTCATAAATAGATATTACCGAGACAGTGATAAACAAAAAAGTATTGACGTAGGAGAAAAGCTTTGCTATACATGTATAACAAAGGAGGAAATCATATGTTAGCTATCAGACTGCCCGAAGATATAGAAGAACGGTTAAACATCTTGGCGAAAAAAACCGGCCGCACAAAAACCTTTTACGCTCGGGAAGCGATTCTCGAATATCTCGACAATCTCGAAGATATTTTTCTGGCAGAAAAACGCTATGAAGATATTCGCTCCGGGAAAAGCAAACCCATACCATTAAAAAAGGTGATGAGAGAATATGGTATGGAGGATTGAAATTGCTCCTGCGGCAAAAAAGGAATTAGATAAACTCGACAGGCAGACAGCCCAGCGCATCTTAACCTTTTTGCGAAAAAGGGTTGCCCAGCTCAAAGACCCCCGAAGCATTGGCGACGCCCTCAAGGGCCCCAAATTTGGAGAATATTGGAGGTATCGAGTGGGAGACTATCGCATTATCGTCAGGATCGAAGATGATGTTTTGCTGATCCTTGTTCTGCGGGTAGGCCACCGAAAGCATGTTTACAAACAGAAGCCTTGAAATCAGCGGTAACCCTCAAAAAAGTGGTAAATGTGGACTTGCTGACAAGCTTCCTGTACTCTTGTTTTTGGCAATTTTCGTCAGAATGCAACATTTCAAACGAAAATCAACAATGTTAGGTAAATTACGGGATGGAATTTTCCCTTTGACTGTCCATGCAGATGAGAGTATGAATGATATATCGTATTTCCTGCTTGACCCTATTTAATCTAACAACCATTTAGATTGATACACGGTGGGTCTATGAAGTTATCATTTACACCTGCCCATAAAAGAAAGACCCGTATTTTTTTATCTGTTTTTTTATTATGTGTCCTTGTGTCCGGATATTATGATCAGGCAAGTGACAGCACAGCCTGCCAAGGGTATGGATATTTTAACCTGAATAACGATTCGAGCGATTTAGACTTACAGAAACACAGATTAAGACATTCAGAGCCAGGTATTGCTTGCATCTTTTTTTATGATGTCCATGAGGTCATTGCATATCGGATTCCATTAGAAAAACCAATCAATGTAACTTCGTTCAATTTGCTCATCAATGCCTATCGCGCACCTCCCGAAAAGTCATCTTAAGTACACGAAGTAAATCCCCAAGAAGCAAAAAAGAAATATTTGTTCGTTATAGTTAACTTCAGTTTTTCGCAATTTGGAGTATCGTATGAGAAAGAGCTTCCGAAAGGTGCCGATATGAAGCCTCCAAGGGGATAGCAATGTCCCTTTGGAGGCAATCCCTGTATGACCGACAATACCTAAAGCAAGTTCTTATCAACAACAAATAAAGGAGGGTGACCATGAGAAAATCTATTTTGATATTGGTATTGAGTTTAGTCTTATTGCTTACTTTTGGGATAAGTGTTTATGGCCAGAGCAAAGAAGTGAGCGAAACAGGCATTACTACCTATTATGTTACATCAAAGGTCCTTCCCTTAGGAGAAGGCATTATTTACTTTTCTTACGAAGGTACTGGCTTAATGGTCAATGACACAGGTGGAGGATTATTTCACAATGCGACAGTTCGTGCTCTTGGGGGAATGAAGATTGAAAAAGGTGTCTTCAAGGATGAACGAGGTTGGGCTGTATTTAACCTCCAGAATGGTGATAAGGTTTTTGGTACATATGAAATGGCCGGCAATGTAAACCCAGGTGGTGTAAGTTTTGCGAAGGGAACGTGGACCTTCACCGGAGGCACGGGGAAAGCCGCTGGTATTAAGGGCAGTTTTGAAATGACTCGGAGAACGGTACGTTCAACCTTAGAAGGAGTTGGGATATCTTATACTAAGGGAACGGTTAGATATACACTGCCATAAAGTAAATGTTTAAAATTGATGACCTTAAAGAAAGGCAGAACCAGAAATGGTTTTGCCTTTCCAATCGCTTCATATATAGATAGGCACTCATTCAGACGTGTAACGGACCAGACCTCTTGAAGGAGGATCAATATGAAGTGTCCAAAATGTCAGTTTGAGAATCCTGATATCAATAAATTCTGCCGTAAATGCGGGGAAAAACTTACACTAACCTGTCCTCAATGTAACTCTGAATATCTTCCAGACGACCAATTCTGCGGCAAATGCGGGCATAAATTACAAGAACCTTCCGTAAAACAAAAGCCCGTCCCACCCTCAGAGAGCGAACGTAAGCACGTCACCGTCCTATTCTCCGATATGTCCGGTTACACCGCCATGACGGAAAAACTTGATCCCGAAGAGACAAAAGAGATCATGGGAAAGATCTTCGGGGAGATTTCTAAGGTAGTTGCCAAATACGGAGGCTTCATCGAGAAGTTTATCGGCGATGCTGTCATGGCTCTCTTCGGAGTTCCCATGTCCCATGAAGATGATCCGGTGCGGGCGATCAAAGCCTCCCGAGAGATTCACGATGTTGTTTCTTCTCTAAGCTCGCAGTTTGAAAAGAGAATCGGAAAAGCCCTCTGCATGCACACGGGCATCTGCACGGGTCTTGTGGTTACAGGAGAGGTTAATCTTGAAAAGGGAACTCATGGAGTGCTGGGAGATACAATCAACACTGCCGCAAGACTCTCGGGCCTTGCAAAACCAGGCGAGATCGTCATTAGTCCCGACACCCACCATCAGGCGGAGGGGTACTTTAACTTTGAGACTCTTGAGCCGACCGCCGTCAAGGGCAAAACTGAACCGGTAAGGCCCTACAAGGTCCTATCTCCCAAGGAAGAACCCGCCAAGACACACAGGCTATCAGGCATGCGGGCAGAGCTCATTGGTCGTAAGGTGGAGATGGCCCAGTTGCAGGAGGCTGTCACTAATCTCAAACGGGGCAAGGGCTCTATCTTCTCCATTGTGGGGGATGCGGGAACTGGCAAGAGCAGACTTATCGAAGAATTCAAGGCCAGCCTGAATTTTGACGAGATCCAGTGGCGTGAGGGCCATGCTTACGCTTACTCTCAGAACGTTCCCTACTTCCCGCTTATCGATCTTCTCGGCAGGGCATGGCAGATACAGGAAGGAGATAATCCGGAGCAGGTAAAGAAGAAGGTAGAAACCGGGGCGGGATTTCTCATTGGTGAGAGAAACGATCTTATTCCCTACCTTGGTAGCCTCTACTCCCTCAAATATCCGGAGATAGAAAATGTAAGCCCCGAGTATTGGAAAGTGAAGCTTCATGAGGCAGTCCAGCTAATCCTCTCAGCCCTCACTCGCAGAGCCCAAACAATCATCTGCATCGAGGACCTCCACTGGGCTGATCCTTCGTCTGTAGAGCTTTTGAGGAACATCCTCTCGGACTTTCGGTATCCAGCCGTCTTTATCTGTATATATCGTCCTGCTTTCAATCTCTTCACCAGTCATCAGGCGGGAACAATAAAGTTCTATCAGGAAATCCGGCTCCATGATCTCTCACCCACCGATGCCCAGAGCATGGTGGAGTCACTTCTCAAAACAAACGCAGCACCCGGAGAGCTCAAGAAATTCATAAGAGACAGAGTTGAAGGTAATCCCTTCTACCTTGAGGAGGTGATCAACTCTCTCCTCGAAACGGCAATACTTGTCAGAGAAGATCGCCAATGGAAATTAACGAAACCTCTCATTGAAGCGAATATCCCTTCTACGGTACAGGGGGTCATCAGTGCAAGAATCGACAGGCTGGAGACTGAGACAAAGCGAATTCTCCAGGAGGCTTCTGTCATTGGCAGGGCATTTCTCTATGAGATTCTCAAACGGATTACAGAACTCAAGGAACAGATCGACAAGAGCCTAATGGGGCTGGAGAGGCTGGATCTCATCAGAATCAGGTCACTCCAGCCTGATCTGGAATACATCTTCAAACATGCCCTAACGCAGGAAGTAGTCTGCAATGGCCTTCTCAAGAAGGAACGTCAGAACATCCATGAGAAGATCGGCCAGGTTATGGAGGAACTGTTTCATAACCGTCTCCCGGAATTTTATGAGACCCTGGCTTTTCATTATAAACAGGGACAGTCCATTTCAAAAGCGGTGGACTACCTCATAAAGTGTGGTGAGAAGAGCCTTAACCGATATTCCCTCGATGAGGCTCATCAGTATTTTCAGGAGGCCATTGATATCCTCTCAAATAAGGAGAACATGTCCAGAGAAGATGACAAGCTGATTATCGATCTTCTCTCTAAATGGCTTCTGGTCTATTATTACTATGGAGATTTTAAGGGATTGGATGAACTTCTTCTTTCCCACAAAGACTTGGCCGAATCCCTCGATGATAAAGCAACGCTCGGGAGGTTCTATTCCTGTCTTGGTTTTGTTTTTTGGATCCGGTTGAGGTTGAGAGAATCATATGATTATCTCAACCAGGCCATTCTCCTGGGGGAAGAGGCCAATGACCGGCAGGTCATCGGTTATGCCGCTTGTTGGCTAAGCTGGACCTGTTTCTCCTTAGGCATTATGGATCAGGGCATTGCGTTTGGACAAAAGGCACAGGAGATGGCCAGGTTTTTTCCAGCGGATCATTATCTATACTTCAAGTCCCTCTCAGGTATTGGATGGAATTATTGGCTCAAGGGTGAAGGAAAGAAGGGGTATGCGATTGCAGAAGAGGTTCTGGAGTATGGGCGCCAATACTCGAATATTCGTTCCATGGTCATGGGCCACATCTGCATGGCGACGAGTGGCCTGGCAACGGGTAATTTTCAAATGGCAATTCAATCCGGTCAGATGGGCGCACAGATTGCGTTAGACCGTTTCTATAGATACTTGTCGAGCAATTGGGCGGCTACGGGCCACGCTTTGGCGGGTCAATTTCCTGAGGCGCAAAAAGTTTTCGAGGAAGTATCTTCTTATTCTCATGAATATGGTTGCGAAAATATGGAGGTATATTCAAACATATTTTTGGGAGCTATTTATGTTATACAAGGGCATATGGCACGTGGTCTCGCTACGGTTGAGGAAGCGAGGCGGCTCAATGAGGAATGTGGGGCGAAATCCTTCCTTATACTGGCGGAGTTTATGCTGGGGAGGATCTACAAGCAGATCGCCGAAGGTGCGGGACCAATCAGCCCCGTTATAATCGCAAAAAACATCTGGTTCTTGGTGAAAAATGTGCCCTTCTCTGCAAAGAAGGCTCAAAATCATTTCCAGAAGGCTATAGAGCTGGCGCAGGAGATCGGGGCCAAGGGTTTTCTGGGACAAGTGAAACTTGAATTAGGCCTCCTGCATAAAATTAAAGGAAAACCCGATGAAGCCAGAAAATGTATTTCAGATGCTGTCCGACTTTTTGAGGAATGTGAGGCGGATATCTTTTTGAAACAGGCCCGGGAAGCGTTGGCGGCTCTGGGTTAGAAGCAGTTCAATATTTTCTTATAAACGGATAAGGCAGGGTCAAATGGCTCTGCCTTTTTTTATTGATTCTTTCAACCAGTAATCTTCACTCGCTAGCATACAATAATTCTGAGGACTTGTAGGTG
>PLLV01000139.1 GCA_003142295.1 Syntrophaceae bacterium | reverse complement strand
ATATCGCCGTTCTGGTAAGAACGAACAGGGAGGCCCTTCTGATTCAAGACTCTCTCTCTGAAATAGGCCTTCCGAGTGTCCTCCATATGACGGAAAACATCTTTGATTCCCGTGAAGCAATGGAAATGGAAAGGGTATTGAAGGGAATTGCCTATCCGGATCGCGGAGGACTTGTAAGAGGAGCCCTGACTTCTGATATGGTGGGTGTAAATGGTAAGGATCTGGACAGATTCATGAAGGACGAAAACGAATGGAGGATATGGCTCGAGCGATTCTGGAATTACCATGAAATCTGGCATGCCCACGGCTTTATCAGGATGTTCAGGCAATTCATGGCTGCAGAACATGTAAAAGAGCGTCTTCTTCGGTATCCTGACGGCGAGCGTCGCCTGACCAACGTTCTTCATCTGTCGGAACTCCTTCAGCGCGAATCTGTCGGAAAGAGGCTGGGACCGATTGCACTCCTGAGGTGGCTTATGAAGCAAAGGGGTCGCCAAACTGTGCGATTCGATGAAGACCAGATTCGGCTTGAAAGCGATGAAAAGGCCGTGAAGGTAGTTACCGTCCATAAGAGCAAGGGCCTCGAGTATCCCGTCGTCTTTTGTCCTTTTGTGTGGGGAGATTCGAATGTCAAGGGCGATGTCTTGTTTTTTCATGATGAACAGAATGAATGGAGATTGACCTGTGACATCGGATCATCTGACCGGGAATGCAGTAAAGAGAGTGCGAGAAAGGAGCTTCTCGCTGAAAATGTTCGTCTTCTCTACGTTGCACTTACCAGGGCAATGCATCGATGTTATCTGGTTTGGGGAAAATTTAATGAGGCCGGTACTTCTGCCCCTGCATATCTATTCCACAGGAGTGGAGCGGATTCCTCTGGCAATGTTATCGACGAGACCGATGAGCGCTTCTGTAATTTGACCGACAGTGAGCTTCTCAACGACATTACAGATGTTGCACAAAAATCTGAAGGGACCATAGATGCCCACGAGATGCCCATTGAGACAGTGAGCAAATACGTGGCGCGCCATGATAAGGGCGAGAGCACAGAGTGCCGCCATTTTTCCCGGACTATTGACAGATCCTGGAAAATAGCAAGTTTCTCTTATCTTGCTTCCGACAGACCCCAGGTTGCGGATCTCCCGGACCGGGATATCAGTCCTCACATGGATATCTCCGATGAAGATGCGGCTGGCTTCCTGCCATCGGGAATTTTCGCTTTCCCGAAAGGCGCCAGGGCAGGAAGTTTTCTCCACGACATCATGGAGCACATGGACTACACGCAGAAAGATATGAGCGCGGCAAGAACTCTTGTCTCCCAGAAACTCCCTGAATACGGCTTCGAGGGAAAGTGGGTTGATGCGGTCACCTCAATGCTGGAAAATGTCGTCAACATGCCTCTTGATTCAGAGGATAAAAGGTTGAGGCTCTCGGCTGTAAACATGCGCGACCGCATCAATGAACTCGAATTCTATTTTCCGCTCAAGCACATTTCTCCGGAAGCCCTGAGGCCAATTTATAATATTGCAGGATCGAGGTGCAAAACGAACGGTCTACGGGCAATCCCTGAAATCATGGAAAAGCTCCGGTTCAGCCCCGCCAGAGGATACATGAAAGGCTACATGGATATGGTGTTCAGGTACGCAAACAGGTTTTATTTAGTCGACTGGAAATCAAACTTCTTAGGGGCCCGGGTGACGGATTACGATGCAGCAACACTTTCCCGCGTGATGGTGGAGTCTTTTTACTTTCTCCAATATCATATTTATACGGTGGCCTTGAATAAGTTCCTGCAATTGCGGTTGCCCGATTACAGGTATGAGACCCATTTCGGGGGGGTGTATTATTTATTCCTCCGCGGGATGGACCCTGCCTGGGGCCATCACTACGGAATTTATTATGACCGTCCTGAGGAAAGACTTGTAGAGGACTTAACGCAGACTTTATTAGGAAGCACATAATGCACATATTTATACTATGTCATGCCGTACTTGATACGGCATCTGGATTCCCGCTGGAGCCTGCCCTCGAATGTCCTTAACGGGGGCGGGAATGACTCCTATTTTCTTGGCACTCATCAAGTGAAGCACATGAGTACAATTGATCTAAATCTCAATAACAAATACTTTTCCGACCTGGATATTCACTTTGCCCATTTCATGGCGCAACTCTCGGGAAATGAAAACCCGGAGATTTTGCTTGCTGCCGCAATGGTCAGCCGTTTCACGAGAGAGGGGAATATATGCCTTGACCTTACATGTGTAGAAGGCAGGCCCTTAAATGGTGACGGCGATGATGCGGACACGATCTTCTGTCCGGCATTGGCCAAATGGTCTTCCGTTCTCGAGAGATGTAAAGTTGTGGGAAGACCCGGTGATTATAAACCCCTTATCCTTGATAATCGGTCGCGACTCTATCTCTATCGCTATTGGGACTATGAAAGGACGCTTGCCGATTTCATCAAAGATCGGATCGGAGATATAGATGATAAGAAGAATCAAGTGCGTCTCGATGAAGTAGATGTCCCGCTATTTAGAGAGAGTCTATCCAGGTTATTTCCTGCGACTCCGGATGACGACGGAGATGCGGACTGGGCCAAGATTGCCGCCGTCACGGCTTTCCTGAAGAGATTTTCCGTAATATCCGGCAGTCCCGGAACGGGCAAGACAACTGTAGTGGCAAAGGTGCTGGCCCTTCTCATAGAACAGTCAGAGGACAAGAAACCGCGCATCGCCCTTGCTGCCCCAACGGGAAAGGCTGCGTTTCGTCTCCAGGAGGCAATCAGGAGGAACAGGGAAGGATTGGCGACACCGGATGCCGTCAAGGCCGCCATTCCCGACAATGCGACGACTATTCACCGTCTTCTGGGCAGCTTGAAAAATTCGCCCTATTTCCGTTTTAGCAAGGGAAATCCTCTCCCATTTAATCTGGTTGTTATAGACGAGGCATCCATGGTCGACTTGCCACTCATGTCGAAGCTTGTCGAGGCTATGCCAACGGAGGCCAGATTGATTCTTCTGGGAGACAGAGATCAGCTGTCTTCTGTGGAAGCAGGGGCTGTCCTGGGTGATATCTGCGGGATTGGAGAGACGAGACCTTATTCATTTGATTTTGCCGGCACCCTGAAAGCATTCACGGGATATGATGTTCTTACAGGTTCCGATGCCGGCAATATGCCGGGCATACAGGACTGCATCGTAGGGCTTAAGAAAAACTACCGTTTTGAAAAAGATACAGGGATAAGCAGGGCGTGTAATGAAGTCAACTCGGGTAATAGCCAGGGTGCCATGAGTATTTTGAGGTCAGGTACATACAGAGATATCTCCTGGTCGGATATAAAGGGGCCGGATGCCGTGGTTTCGGCAGTGAGAGAAATTGTAAACAAAAGGTTTAATAATTACTTAAAAGCCATTGATTTACATGATTATTCAAACAATATATTAGACTTCTTCGAAGAGTTTCGTATTCTCTGCGCCGTAAGGAAGGGACCTTTTGGCGTAGTTGCTCTGAACCGGATTGTCGAGCGCATTCTCAAAGAGGCCAACCTTATAAAACCGGAAGGACAGTGGTATATCGGGAGGCCGATCATGATTACGCGCAACGACTATAATCTGAGGCTGTTCAACGGAGATGTCGGCATCATCCTGCCTGACTACGGACAGGACAATGAATTGCGGGCATTCTTCAGGGATGCCGGGGGCAATATCAGGAAGTTTCCACCTGTAATGTTACCTGAGCATGAAACTGTTTTCGCCATGACGGTTCATAAAAGCCAGGGATCGGAGTTCGAGAGTATCTTGTTTATCCTCCCTGATTATGATTCTCCTGTGCTTACCCGGGAACTTATCTATACAGGAATTACAAGGGCGAAAAAGCATGTGGAGATATGGGGAAGTGAGGGGATTTTTCGTGCCGCCGTATCAAGACGCATCATGCGCACGTCGGGGCTGTATGACGCACTCTATTCCTTATGATACGGCAAAGTTTATCTCATCAGGTCTGCAGTTGCTTCACAGGTCGTCATCTCGGAAGCTGAAGTAATCTTCCAATATTTCTCTATGGTCAAATGCGATAGGTTCGGGCAGGGCATCTTTTGTAAATATGCCCACCTCCTTGGCGTCATCAGCAGCACGCGCCGCGCCGCTCGCCTTTGCGATATAGACGGTGGATATCGAGTGGTGGCGGGGGTCTCTGTCCGGCCTTGAATATGTATGAAACTGTCCGATTAGTTTTATATCGAGCCCCGTTTCTTCTTTCGCTTCTCTGATTGCGGCATCCTCGAGCGATTCTCCATAGTCGACAAAGCCTCCCGGCAGGGCCCACCCGAAGGGATAATTTTTGCGCGAAATGAGAATAATGCCCCGGTCATCGAGTTCTATGATGATATCCACTGTAGGAAAGGGATTCCGGTAACATTGCATCTCTGCGCCGCACTTGGCGCATTTTCTCGCGATTTTGGAAACCATGGCACGGCAGTATAGAAGTCCAAATAACTCAGAAAACAGCAGGAGAATTCGTTGCCCCCGACCGTACTAACATCGGCTGCACAGGCAACGCGGCTCTCCCACCAGGGAGAATTATTTCAGGTCGTTGTTCAAGTGAGAGACTTGAGACGACGAGTGAAATTACTTCTTCTGTTTTAACAGTCTCTGCTCAAGAGCGTTTAATTCATCTCTGAGACCTTGAGGCAGCCTGTCTCCGAATTGACTGTAATGTTTCTTTATGCTTTCCACTTCCTGGAGCCAGGCGTTAACATCAACTCTAAGAAGTTCCGCCATATCCTGGTCTGACACGTTAAGCCCCGAAAGATCAATCGCACCGGGAGCAGGCACATAACCGATAGGTGTTTCCACGGCTTTCCCGGTTCCGTCGATCCTCTCGCAGATCCATTTGAGGACACGGCTGTTCTCACCGTAGCCTGGCCATAACCACTTACCGTCTGACGTTTTGCGGAACCAGTTTACATAGAAGATCTTGGGGAGATTCTTTCCGTCCGTCTTTTTTCCCATGTCGAGCCAGTGTTTGAAGTAGTCGCCCATGTGGTAGCCGCAGAAAGGCAGCATTGCGAAGGGATCTCTGCGTAGGTCACCGACAGTTCCCGCCGCTGCGGCCGTTTTTTCCGAACTGGCGATTGATCCCATAAAGGTGCCATGCTGCCAGCTGAATGCCTCGCATACGAGAGGTATGACAGTAGCCCGCCGGCCGCCAAACAGAAATGCGGAGACGGGAACGCCTTTAGGATCCTCCCAGGCTGGATCGATGACAGGACATTGGGCTGCCGGGGCTGTGAAGCGCGCGTTGGGATGCGCTGCGTCACGGCCGGACGCGGGCGTCCAGGGTTGCCCCTTCCAATCAATAAGTCTTTCCGGTTTTTCCTTTGTCATTTCTTCCCACCAGACATCACCGTCAGGCGTTAATGCGACATTGGTAAAGATTGAGTTCTTGGTCATGCTGAGCATGGCATTTGGATTGGACGCCATCGATGTTCCCGGAGCAACGCCGAAGAAACCGTATTCAGGGTTGATGGCGTAGAGTTTTCCGTCAGCGCCGAACTTCATCCAGGCAATATCGTCTCCCACAGTCTCTGCTTTCCATCCGGGAATTGTCGGTATCAGCATGGCAAGATTGGTTTTGCCGCAAGCGCTTGGGAAGGCGCCGGTAATGTAGCGTTTCACACCTTTCGGGGACTTAAGCCCCAATATCAACATGTGTTCTGCCATCCATCTTTCGTCGCGGGCCATAACCGAAGCTATGCGGAGCGAAAAGCATTTCTTGCCCAGGAGGGCATTGCCGCCATAACCGCTTCCGAAAGACCAGATTTCTCTTGTCTCGGGAAAGTGGACTATGTATTTGTGGTCATTATTGCAGGGCCATAGCACGTCCTTTTCGCCGGGTTTAAGCGGCTTGCCAACAGAGTGCAGGCAGGGGACAAAGTTTCCGTCCTTTCCCAGAATGTCAAGAACGGCCTTCCCCATGCGCGTCATGATCTTCATATTGCAGACTACATACGGCGAATCGGTTATTTCAATACCGATATGGGCGATATTGGACCCTAATGGCCCCATGCTGAAGGGGATGACGTACATGGTTCTCCCCCTCATGCATCCATTGAATAACCCGATGAGGGTCTTTTTCATCTCTTCGGGGTCGTACCAGTTATTTGTCGGGCCGGCGTCCTCTTTCTTTTTCGAACAAATAAAAGTGCTTTCTTCGACCCTTGCCACATCAGCGGGGTCAGACCTGGAGAGATAACAGTTTGGCCTCTTTTCCTCATTCAGTTTAATGAAAGTACCTGACTTGACGAGGAGACCACACATTTCATCATATTCCTTTTCTGATCCGTCACACCAATGCACGCGATCCGGCTTGCAAAGATGGGCCATTTCCTCTACCCACTTGANNGAATCCGCAAAAAGTATCTTTTTTACGAAGACGTTTATTCTTAACCCCGTGTACGATTTTTAGTCAAATCATTTTTGTAAATTGCGCTGACGAAAATCGCTTCAGGGACCTGTGTCCACATGTTTAGGTTGAATTTGCCGAAGAGGTGAAGGGGGCGCAAATCTCGCTGACCGTAATTTCCGCAAGTGCTTAATTTAGATGGTTGGAAGTATAGACAACAGGGCTTTGTCTGTCAAGAAAAAATGCGTGCATGTACAGGGAAACGATATCCCGCTTCGCTCAACTTCTTTTTTGAATTGAAGGATTTCCCCTCTCAGGGGTAAACAATAAATGAGCCTTGACAATTGCAGGGCAATAAATTAGCTTACGCATCGGTGAAAGACTTTCAGGAGATAGACGATGATCGGAGTTCTCATAACAACCCATGGCAACCTCGGCAGTGAACTGATTAAGGCAGCTGAGCTGATAAAAGGAAAATTCGAAGGGGTGAGCCACGTCTCCGTAGATCAGAAAAAGGGGATGGAGGAGATAAAAAAGGAAATGAGTCAGTGCATCAAAAAGCTGGATCAGAGCCAGGGTGTATTGATACTGACGGATCTTTTCGGCGGTACGCCCTCAAATATCTCCCTATCTTTCCTTAAGGAAGGAAAACTGGAGGTCGTAACCGGCGTAAATCTGCCTATGCTTTTGAAACTTGATGAAAAGAGGCAGGAAATGAAGCTGAAGGATTTTGCGTCTTATATAAAGGACTATGGCAAAAAAAATATTTATTTAGCGAGCGAGGTGTTGAGCAAGAAGGTGGAATAGAGAATTAATGTGCATATATCATGCACCGGCCCGCATGATNNGAAATCAGAAGTATGGCAATGGAAGATCTCGATGAGATTTTAACCATTGAGAATTCGTCTTTTTCCAAGCCATGGCCCAGGGATGTGTTTATGCGGGAACTTCAAATACCCCTCTCGCGTAACCTCGTGGCCACGGTTCGCAAAGATCTGCATGATGAAATCGCCGGATACGTGACCTACTGGGTCGTTGCCGGAGAACTTCAGGTTCACAAAATTTGTGTCAGGGAGGACTTAAGGAAATCAGGGGTCGCGTCAAGTCTCATGGCAGAGATGATCAGGCTTTCCTGTCGCGAAGGCGTCGGACTCTGTACCCTTGAGGTCGGCCGATCCAATGAAGGTGCGAAACGGTTGTACGAAAAATTCGGCTTTGAGGTTACAGACATAAGGCCGCAATATTATGCTGAGTCGGGAGAGGATGCCATGATTTTATGTGCGGACCTGAAAAAATGTTTGCAATTTATCGGTAAAGAATAAATTATAAACTTCATCATGAATGGTACAGTTGTTAAAAACAAAGAAATATGCGCCGGGCATTTCTTACTAAGCGTGAAACTGCCTGAATCATTTAAGACGCCCATGCCCGGACAGTTTGTCATGACGCGGGAGACAGGGCGCATTGATCCTCTCCTGGGAAGGCCGTTCGGTGTTTATCATTTTGAAAAGTCGGAAAATGAGGCTACAGTTAAGATACTTTATAAGGTTGTAGGAAAAGGCACCCTGCTATTGTCGAGGCTCAGGGAAGGCGATTTCGTGGAAGTGTTGGGTCCGTATGGCCGGGCGTTTGATGTTTACCCGGAAGCTGGAAGGGTCGTTTTCATATGCGGGGGAATAGGGGTTGCTCCCATTACATATCTCGCTTCGCATTACAGAAGGCTCACCGGTGCGAGAAACGTCAAGCTTGTCTGCTATTATGGCGCAAATAAGGCAGAAAACCTTGTCGGAATCGAGAAAATCAAAGACATCTGCAGCGAGGTGTTTATAAGTACGGATGACGGCTCTGCAGGTTTTCATGGACTGATAACGGCAAAATTCTCAGAAGATATTTCATCCTATGATCCCGGAAGTTCAAAGATATATGCATGCGGCCCGCGATCAATGTTGAAACAATTATCAGAGCTCCTGGCAGAAAATTCTGTATCCTGTCAGATATTGATGGAGGAGCGTATGGCATGCGGTGTGGGAGCTTGCCTGGGCTGTACGGTGTTGTTGAATGATGTTGAAGGAATAGGGGCGCACGCGCGCGCCTGTACAGACGGGCCGGTGTTTAACATTAGGGATATTCGCTGGGGTTAATCTTTCACCGTCCCCAAGGACGCCAAGAAGCGAGACAGGAATCTATGGAAAATGTCAGGCCGGAAATGCAGGTTGATATAGGTGGCTTGATTATCAAGAATCCGGTGATGACTGCTTCCGGCACTTTTGGCTACGGCAAAGAATATGCCCCATATCTTGATATCAGGCGTTTGGGCGCCATAATTACCAAAGGTATATCTTTAGAGCCGAGAGCAGGGAATAAGCCTCCAAGGATTATGGAGACTCCCTGCGGCATGCTCAATGCCATAGGATTGGAAAATCCGGGCGTACATGCGTTTATAAAGGAAAAGCTGCCGTTCTTGAGGGAGTTTGATGTGCCGGTCATCGCAAATGTCTTTGGTGAAACGATTGATGATTTCAAGAAGGTTACGGAGCTGCTGTCCGAAACGAAAGAAGTAGAAGGTCTGGAAATCAATATTTCCTGTCCCAATGTAAAGAAGGGTGGAATTATTTTCGGTTCGGATCCTGACATGGCCTACACTGTGACGAAAGAGGTAAAACGTCTAACAGATCTTCCCGTAATAATCAAACTTACGCCGAATGTTACAGATATCTGTTTGATTGCCGAGAGTGTAGAAGGGGGTGGGGCAGACGCAATATCGCTGATTAATACCTTGACGGGTATGTCTGTGGACATTGAACGGAGGATACCACATCTCGCCAATGTCACCGGAGGACTTTCCGGTCCTGCCATAAAACCGATTGCCCTGAGAATGGTGTGGCAGGTAGTGAAAAGAGTCAAAATACCGGTGATCGGGATTGGGGGTATCGCTAATGCCGGTGACGCCCTGGAGTTCCTTATCGTAGGCGCCCGAGCAGTCCAGGTTGGGACCGCTAATTTTGTCAATCCCTGTGCCACGATGGATATCATCGATGGCATAGAAAAGTATCTTAAGCGACATAATATGGCCGATGTTAATGATCTGATTGGGACATTCGATGAGGAGGGTAAAACATGTTAAGTTCGATACTTTCCATATTAATCTGTATATTTGCAGTTTCAAATGCCTATGCAATTCAATCCACGATCATGGATGCAGAAGGCTATGCCTGCATGGGAGAAGATAAGTCCAGGAAGCAGACGGAACAGACGTCCATGGCAGATGCAAAGAGAAACGCCGTCGAGTATGCCATCACATATGTGAAGAGTGAAACGAAGGTCAAAGACCTGCAGATTGAGGAAGATATGATCAAGGCGTATTCCAATGCTTCTGTGAAGGTCCTGGAAGTTAAGGAGAACCGCTGGTACAAAGACGAGCGGACGGGCGATTGCTTCAAGACAAAAATCAGAGCGGAGGTAATTCCGGATGAAAAAGCGGTGAAAGAAATCGTCAGCGGCAGGGTCTCGAATGATAATCCCGGTTTACCGTTAAACGTTCGCTTATGGACGGACAAGGAAAAGTATCAGAAGGGCGAAAAGATCAAGATCTATATTAAAGGGAACAAGCCGTTTTATGCCCGTGTCCATTACAAGGATGCGAAAGGCGAGACACTGCAGATTCTCCCCAATCCTTACAGAAAGGAGAACTACTTCAACGGTGGCGTCATATACGAAATACCATCCGGCAATGACAGGTTCGAGCTTGAAGTAAGTCCTCCCTTCGGTGAAGAGCGTATCATTCTCTATACGAGCACCGCCCCTCTGGGAGATATCAGTCTTGCAAAGGATGGCGGTGTTTATCAGGTTAAGACAGGAGAAAAGGATATTGGAATTAAGACCAGAGGCGTCAAATTGAAGGAAACGGTTGACTTTGGCAAGTCGCAGGCGTCCGAGTTCTTCGAAGAGCGCATGAGTATAAAGACAGGACAGGGAACGGAGCGCAGCCAATAGGCCCGTCCCCACGTATGGTGAGCTCTTGATTCGTGGGACGCCAGACACGTTGATAAAATATACAGGTGAACGGTGATGGGGAAGGCAAGACTTATAGCAGAAGGTGTTTATCTTATCGGTGGTCCCGATGTCTCACTTGGTGATGATGCTACGTCGTTTATCGTAGATTTTGGCGGCGAATTGGTGATGATTGATGCCGGCGCAGGCGGGAGTTCCCGGATGCTCCAGAAGAACATTGAAGACGCCGGATTCGATCCCAAGACAATCTCAACCCTTATTCTGACCCACAACCATATTGACCATATAGGTTCGGCTTCGTATTTCAGAACTCAGTTCGGATGCAAGATCGTAATGCACGACCTTGATGCGGATGCTGTTGAGGAAGGCGACAGTGTCAAAACGGCTGCCAGCTGTTACGGGACTTTTTTTTCGCCGACTTCGGTCGACCGGAAGCTCACAGGAGATCACGAAATCCTTCAGTTTGGTGAGGAGGAACTCCACTGCCTCCATACGCCGGGACACACGCCGGGTTCACTGTCCATATATCTTGACAGGGCGGGAAAGCGCATATTATTTGGCCAGGACATTCATGGGCCATTTCTAGACATATTCGGTTCTGATATGGGTGAGTGGAAAGAATCGATGGAGAAGCTCCTCGCCCTCGAGGCGGATATACTCTGTGAAGGTCATTTCGGAATTTTCCAGCCTAAGGAAAATGTCAAACGGTATATCAGCGGTTACCTAAAAAATCACTCGTAATAACCCCGCGGGAAATATCAGAAAGATTTTTGAATTAGTTTCCGCAAATGTGCAGACTCCTTTAGCCCGTCATTTTTTCATTGACGAAATAGTGTCAGTTTCCTACAGTAACAGTATATGAAGTGAAGTCAGAAAACAGATCGAGAGCTTGCTTATGAAAAATTACCCAGGGCTTGCTACGGGATTCTTGCCAGTGATTTTTGCAGTTTAAAGAGGCGCTGTTTATATGAAAGCAATATCCATAGAAGTGGTAAGCAATCTTCTTACGACCTACAGTCACTGCACCAGGTGCGAAGTCATTTTCCGGGAGTCAGGGCTTGGGAAGGAGGCTAATAGGGGAGATATTGAAGATTATCCTACAGAGTTAAAAGAGGAAATTGTAAAGTTATCCGATCGGATCGGTGAGCTCAAGCAACTCTACAAACATCGAATTCACATCCGCCTGACCGACGCTCAGTCGCCGCGCGGCATATACAAATCCCTCATACATTGTCTGCGCCAATATCCGGCTTTCATCATTGAGAAAAAGGATGTTTATATCGGCTGGGATCGTGAAAGGATCGAGGAGCTTGTTGACAAATATTTAAGAGTGGCCGGTTCTTAGAAAGTCAGCTTTTACTCATGATCCTGCCCAAAGCCTTGGCTGCAGCGGCTCTCACTGTCGGATGGTAAGACTTCATGCTGAGAAAGCTTATGTGTTTACGGACTCCCTTTAGAAAGGGCAAGGCCTCTTTGTCTCCTATGTTTCCCAAGGCGAGACAGACCTTCTCCTGCAAGTCAACTTTCATTTCCTCAGGCAATGTGAGCTTGGATTTAAACAGTTCAATAAGAGGCTTTACGGCATTTCGGTATTTCAAGGAACCCAAAACGGTTACGACACCTGCTTTGATGCGATCATCACATTGAGGCAGGGCGTTCAAAATAATCTCAGCCTTAGAACTCCCGCCTATTTGACTTATACTCTTTACGGCTTCTTTTTGGACGCGATGATCGCTATGAAGCAGATGCGGTGCGATGATTTTCACATGCTCGTCGCTTCCAATCCTGCCTAAGATACGCACCAGATTTCTCATGTAATACCAGGGAGGGTCTTGATTAAGCCTCTCCAATACGGCTGGTACGGCCGCAAGGCCCATTTCAGGTATGAGCTTCAAAATCAGGATGCGCTCGGAACTGTCTTCACTTTCTTTCATGACATCCAGAAGGCGGTTTATGGATAAGTCAACCATTAAAATGAGAATCTGCCCTGCTTCATTTCTTTTATTATTCTTGTCGGTCAGGAATTCTTGTATGAGAATTTTCAAGATTTCATCGGACGCTATTTCTCTCATCGTATCAGAAGCTGCCGAACTTATCTCTTCATTTTTCTCCAGTTCCTTGGAAACAATGAGCCGGAAAGTCTCAATGATGGGATGACTGTCCATAAACTGCTGAATCTGAATCTGGCTTTGAGCAAGGTCACTCAGATGGGAGCAGAGGGATCTGTATGCATCAGTGCATTTGGTTTCAAATTTTATCCAGTTTATCAGCTTGGTAGAAAGCCTGTTCAATATGTCTCTCCGCTGCTTCAAAGAGAGACTATCGAGCGTTTTAACTAAGGCCTCTGATACCTGCATCCGGATATCGACATCATAGTTGAAGAGTTCGTTGCTCAACCGATCAATGAGCTCTTCAGCTATCTCGTTTTCACCCACGGCGAAGAGGTCTTGGATTATGTCATCGAACGACGTCGAGATTCTCTCATCGAGTATCCCCTGCTCAAGATTGTTTAAGATACTGCTGCCTGTTTCTCTGAGATCGGTGATTTTCCTGTTATGCTCTTCCTCTTCGCGTGCTTTTATTTCTTGAATCCGTTTTTGGAGTTCAATACCTCTTTCTGAACTCATCATATGATCATAGGCCTGCTGCATGTAGGCAATTCTTGGGTCGGAACTGCTATCAATTTTCCTGCCGGCGCGATCCAATATCTGGCCAATCATGCCTACTACCCTCTCAAACTTTTCAGAGTCCATTCGGTTGACGATGTCTCCAAAAAGCTGGCTGCCGAGAAGACTTTCAATATTTTGAGCCAAAGTCATGGCAATAAGTTCAGCATTCATATCGGATATGTATCCCGCAATGAGCTGGGAGATTTTCCCCTGATCCGAGCTTACGGAGATGTCATCCACGGCGAATAACATATTGAACATGCTCTTGGATAACTTGGCACTGGAGGCGGTGCCCGCCCTTGAGAAAATATTATTCATGCCCGACTGAAAAATTCGTGAGACCCATTCAGGATCCTGAGCCATTTCCTTGACTTTCTGCGGATCTAAAATGGCATTCGGATCTTCGGCGGTGATATATTTGACGATCTCATCATCTCTTATATCAAGGCTCGCCACGAGTTGATGCGCTTCATCCTTCGCGATGTAAATCTTCTGATTAAGAAGAATGTGCGGCATTCTCCCTTCAGAGACGATCTGATCCCACACTTTCTTTATTTGCAGCTCATCGGGTTTCTTTCCTATTATTTCCAGAAAGGGTACGAGCTCCGTCTTATCCAGACCTCTCGTAAACGTGATACTCTTGATTCCCCAATTCATCATTAATACGAGGAAAATTGCCACATGAGCCTTTCCCCTATGTTTCGGGCCCAGGGGCTCCCCGCCTATGAGCAGATTTTTTTCCGACTCTGCAAAGATCACTGAATCCACATCTTCAAGAATATTGAGAAAACTCTCATACAGCCTGTCAATGCTCCTTACAACCATTGCATTCATGTGCGGATAAAGACGCAAATTGATAATTGCCGTATTCATAGTGACTACAGCATTAACAGACTTGTCTTGAAGAACTGAAGACGTCATTCTTTCTCCTCATGCACCGGGCACGGTTGTCAGACCTGGTGCAGAAAGACCCTTAAGATATTATATCGCAAATTCCATTAAATGTGTAAAATCTTTTCGAGCTCATTCAAAAATAGCGCGTTTCTTATCGAGGTACATTCACGTCTCTTTCAGATGACTGGTGTCGTTCAACAGCACGATAGCGCCTTTTCCGAATCTAAACTCTACAAACGTCTTGGATGCCAGATCGACGTGCATCTTTCTAATGTGCAACATATCCAGGTCTTGAATCTTGCAGAGGATGGTCCTGATCGTCATATTATGGGTAACAACGATGGCGTTTCTTGCTGTCTTGGTAATTCCCTCGATGGCGCCCCAGGCGCGTCTCTGCAGGTCGTGAAGCGATTCTCCATTGGGCATGACGACGGAGGCAGGATCGATCTCCCACTGTCTGAGAATGGATATATGCTTCTCCCTGAGCTCCTGTATCGTTAAATTTTCAAAATCACCATGATTCATCTCCTGAAGATCGCGGTCGGCTTCGATCATCGCACCGTGAAACTTAGAGATAGCTCTTGCTGTCTCATAAGCGCGTTTTAGTGGACTTGACACGATCCTTTCAATCGGTTCGCTCTTGAGTGACTCTGCAAGTTTCTCTGCCTGCATGCGACCATAGTCACTAAGCTCCATATCGGTTATCCCCTGGACCCTGTTCTCTCTGTTCGACAGAGTTTCTCCATGCCTGACGAGAATCAGCTTCAAAGACGTGGCTCCGTGTAATCAAATGATGCGTTCAATTTCCTGTTTTTTCTTTTCGAGACGTTTCTTAGAAACGGGAAAAACGGTCTTCAGTTCCTGAGCAAATAACGATACTTTGTACTCCTCAATCATCCACCGGTATTCTTCAATAAGGTTCAATTTTTCCTCCGATGCACCGGTGCTGACGCTATTTATCATAAATTCAAGATTATCGGAAAAAATATTTACCTCTCTAATCCTTGCAAATGCCTTATCCAGGTGAGCCATTCCTCTTTCGGCGCGAATGCAAATCGCCTTCAGATACCTCATGACGTGGATTAGTCTCTCACTGTCATAGTGCATCAAAAAATCGCTCGGCATCAGCTGATTCATCTCTTCCCTGAGATATGAGAGATAGTCGAGCGCCGGTTTGTTCGCGCTGTTGGCATTCTCCAGATTCTTAAGATAAGTGGAGGTGTCATAATAGGATTTTATGGCGGGCTCGCATCTGTTGACCATATCCTGGCCATGAGGTAGAATTCGACCTCTAATGTCCTCGGCATGCCGGATAAATGCATTCCGTGATCTGATGTTTTCTGAGAAAAGATCATGTGCCAGCTTATCGAGGATTGCACTTTCCACCGATCTTGCACCGCGTAATGAATCAGCCCACTGCTTCATGTCTCCTTTGAGACTGATAGCCTTCTTAAGATACTTCAACTCGTCTTTGAAATAAATTTTGTAAAGTGCTGCAACGCCTTTATTATGCAATACCTCTGCCTCATGTTTATTCTTGTATAAACGAATGTTGACGCACCCGTGGGCGGCTTCGATGCCCGGGTATGCATAGCCCTCCAATTGGCCTCCGCTCTCGAGGGCGATGGCGTCGGGGAGATACCAGAAATCCAAGGTTGTCACGCACGTCTTTTCCCAGGATTTGCGTGCCTTGTCGAAGGCGTTTGATTGAGCTTCGGCGATAATGTTTTTCTGAAGGCGACTGATGTCGCGGCTCGCAGTCAGTTCCTGTCCCCTGTCATCTACAACGGCAAAGCGCACCTGCAGACGGTCGTCGATGGCATCTGCATTCCACAATGATGCCGATATATCCACGCCGAACCTCTGATGGATAAATTTACCCAAGGCGGAGATCAGGGGATATCTGTCGTCCTTCATTTCCGCCATGATGATATCGCAGGCTTGCGAGAGAGGCTGAAGTTTCTTCCTGTACTCCTTGGGCAGACCTTTCAAGAGGGCGGTAATTCTTTCTCGCATAAGACCAGGAACAATCCAATCGGCGGAGGCTGCGGGAACCGTTGAAATCATGTGGAGGGGAACCTTCATGGTTACACCGTCTTCGGGATGACCCGGTTCATAACGGTAGTCGCATGTAAATCGATGGCCATCAAGAATGACGTCATCCGGGTACAGGGCGAGTTCATCCTCCTCCGGATTCCGAACGAGGACGTCTTCTTCCTTCATCCGGAGAAATTCGTCACTTCCCCTGTCTCTGATCAGTTTCTGAAGGGTTCTGGTATCATATATTCCGGGAAGCCTTTCCTGATAGAAGCGTGCGAACTCGTCTTCGCAGGCAAGGAGGTTGCGCCTCCTGATTTTGTCCTCCATATTGGAAATTCGCTCGATCACTCCCAGATTGTGAACCAGGAAGGGGAGGGGCCTTCTCAAGTCCCCTTCGATCAGGGCGCTGCGGATGAAAATTTCAGAGGCTTCAGCCGGGTTGATCGGGCCATAGGAAACGGGCCTTCTTGTCACAATCACCAGGCTGAACAGGCTGACCTGCTCATAGGCAACCACTTCGCCGCGATCCCGCCGCCAGTGCGGCTCTGAATATGTTTTGCGGCACAGGCTGCCTCCCAGTTCCTCCAGCCACTCCACATTGATATTGGCAGCGATGCGAGCAAATAGCCGGGAAGTCTCGATCATCTCCGCAGCGACGATCCAGCTTCCGCCTTTCTTGAAAAGCCCGGAGCCGGGGAAGATCATCACATCGTTTCCTCTTGCTGCCGTATAAATACTCTTTTCCTTTCTCATTGCGATATTGGAAAGATAGCCGCTCACGATCGATTTGTGTATGCCGTCATAGAGGGCTTTATCATCTGCTTCCCTTCTCTGTCGTATTTTCCATCCCTGCTCATCCAGTATCTCCTTAAGCTGGTCGTATACATCAATCCATTCCCTCATCCTTCTTATGGAAAGATAATGTTCCCGGCAGAATTTTTTCATCCGGCCCTTGCTTTTTACGGTTTGCATCAGGCCGTGGTATTGATTCCAGATGTGCAGCAAGGTCATGAAATCCGAGGAAGGGTCGGCGAAACGGGCATGAACTTTATCTGCCTCCTTCTCAGATTCTACCGGCCGTTCCCTCGGGTCCTGGATGCTGAGTGCTGAAGCGATAATGAGGATTTCATTCACGCATCCTTCCCGCTCCGCCTCAATGATCATCCGGGATATCCGGGGATCAATGGGCAGGCGCGCCATCATCCTCCCTCTTTCCGTCAGCGAATAGTGCTGGCCATCGCCCGGCTCCGCATGCGTTGTGTCCATTGTGATTGCCCCGAGCTCCCTG
>PLLV01000087.1 GCA_003142295.1 Syntrophaceae bacterium | reverse complement strand
ATATGGTAACTCTCGGAAAATATATATGCCCTTATTTGCGATACGCCGTTTTGCAGAGCTTCAAAGTTGCCTTCGCCTGCCTTTCCCCTGGTGGACAGGCAAAGCGCAGTTTGCTCAATATCATTCAAAACAATGCCCGTGTCGCCGGACAGGTCGCGGTATTTCATTTCCGTCTGCGCGATCTTTTTAAATGTTTGGGCGACTCCTTTGATGTCGCTGATTTCCTCAAACAAATTCCCGATGTCGTACAATTGCTTGATTATTTCCATCGCCGCGCTAAAGCCGCTCTTGCGGTAGGGAATCCCGGTGGTATTCGGCGCAAAAGCGGTCAGCTTGTCGCCTAGAATATCTTCTTTGCCGGGAAGGCTTGCCTGAACAGGCGCACCTGCCTGTTTGATAAACGGCGTATCAATATCCGTCGGAATAATGTTTTTGTAGGGCGAGTCTTCCATCAGAATATCGAGCAGAATATTGTCTTCGGTAATATTCTTTTGATGCGTGGGCGTGTAAAAAAATTTGTAATGGCGCTTCTCGATTTTTGATGCTGTATTTCTTTTCTGAATCTCAAATCTGGTGAAGCTTTTCGCCTGTATGAATTTAGCAAAAAGCGCGTCAAAGTCCGCCTTCTCCGTCACGATGATATCGAGGTCAATGGAAAATCGTTTGGGACGCTTCTGCAACAGCATGACGGCGGTACCGCCTTTAAAAATAAAGGGCAGCCCTGATTCCGCAAGTCCCTCCAGAAGCAGCAGGGCGCGAATAACCTTTTCGATAAGAATCTTATCGGCCTTGCGGTTTTCGGCTGACACCTTATTGATCCATTCGGACTGTAGCGAGTCTTTTGAAATCATGTCCAATTACCGGCACTATTCCTTTTTTTTGCCGTTTATTTGCAATAATATTTCTTGCAGTTCTTCTTTTTTGTTCCTTCTTTTTGCGTAGCGCAATAGCCTGTCCGTATTCACTGTATATTTTCCCAGCGCGCTTTCGAAGATGTTGAGTATTTCATGGCCCTGCAAAAAAAAGAAGATTTCTGCGTCTGCAACCAGATCTACAAGAATCTTTTCTATGGTCGGAACGGCTACAGCATCCGCATACTGCAGCGGCGCTTCGCTGATCAGGGCTTTAACAATGACGGCGTCCTTGCCGTCAAAGACGAAATTCTCCATAATATCTCGCGAGGGCTCTTTAAATGCGTTCTTATGGGCTTCCTTGATAAAATGGAAAACGGCATCGATTGTTTCGCGTTCCACCTCAACCAGCAGGAAATCATAGACTGCGAAATGCTGAAAAAATTCTTTCAATGCGGACGTATGCCAGCAACAAAAGGTGATAAGGGGAAAATGATTTTTTATCCGGGAAGAAATATTTCTTTGTTTTTTGGTCGGGACGGGCAAAAAACAATTTCCCTGGCCTAACTCATAAGTCCCGCGGCCAATTCTTTTTAAAGAACCCTGCCGGACCAGCTCATAAATCCGCCAGTTTACAGTTGCTCTTTTTATATCGGGTTGTGTTTTAGAGAAAAAACCGTAAACATCGTTTGTAGTAAACGATTTCTGATGTTCAAAGTATTGGGATAGAGTGTTTGTATCTTTCTTGAGCCTCATACTTACAATATACAAATTATTGGCAAAAAGTCAAACTATTTGCCGTAAATTTGATTTCCTGCCGAGCCCGCTAATCCCCTGTCAGCTGTCTAATATTACGATTTATAACGTCTTCGAGCTCGTTTGCGTCTTGATTGAGCCTGTTTAGTTCATCGTTCAAGGCAACAATTTCTTTAAGAAATTCTTCTTCGGTCTTGCCGTCTTCTTCAATCACAACGCCCACATAACGACCGGGGTTTAAGGAGTATTCCTGTTCTTTCACTTCGGCAAGGCCTGCCAGCTTGCAAAGGCCCGTCACATCTTCGTATGTCGCCTCGGGGAAGCGTTCGTGCAGCCAGGCGATATGACCAAAGAAGTATTCCGTGGCTTTTACCTCCTGATGCAACTCTTCCAGTTCGGCTTTGAGGGCTTTCAGGTCTTTGCTCCCGCCTTGTTCCTTCTCAATATGGCGGACCTTCTTGTCCACCTCTTTCAGGATTTCATGGAGGGCAACAAAGAAGGGGTGAATCGTTTCGGCAAGCTTCCGTTGAGCGCTATTGGCTTTGTCTATTTCGCCTTTGGACAGGTCATGTCCTGTCGCCGCATCATATTCATGATATGCCGCTTGAAGTTTCCCGTCGCTTTTCAGGATGGCGGAAAAATCGGGCAGGTCCTTGCCGTTATTGGCTTTGAGGAATCCGGTCACCCGCTTGGTAACTGCCGTAAGCTGAGGCAGGTTCTCGGCAAGACGTTTGAAGCCTTCGGTAAAATAGCTGTGGACCAGCTCTAGAAAGGCGGCGCGGTTGCCCCGGCGCAGGCGGCTGATGACGGCGATATTCTGTATCTGTTCCTCGGACAATTCCCGGTGTGCCCGGTCGATCTGGGTAAAAATATTCCGTGCATCGATAAAGAGGATTTTGTCATCCTGCTTGTCCTTGTCGAAAAACCAGAGCGTCGCCGGCAGCGTAACAGTGTAGAACATGTTGGACGGCAGGGTGAGCATGCCGTAGATCAGGTTCTTCTCAATCAGGTTTTTGCGGATATCCGCTTCGCTGTGGCGGGCGTCCGATGCCGAATTCGCCATGACGAGGGCGGCGCGGCCTTTATCTTTCAGGGAAGTAGCAAACAGATTGATCCAGAGGTAGTTGCCGTTGGGAACGGTCACCGATCCTTTGTCTTTCGCCTTGGCCCCGGTTTTGTTGCGGGGAATGCCGTAGGTGTTGAAGCGCCTGTCTGCCTCCACCCTGGCAAGATTCACATCGTCCACATTGAAGGGCGGATTGGCTAGGACATAATCAAACTTGCCGAAACTGCCATGGACATCCTCGTAATAGGTGTTTGCCTGACGGATATCGCCGCGAAGTCCGTTGACGGCAATGTTCATCTTCGCCAGCTTGACGGTTTCAAGCGTCTTTTCCTGTCCATAGACGAAAAGACTGGTATCTTCTCCGGGGGTCTTACGCCCTTCGATAAACTGGGCCGACTGAACAAACATGCCGCCGGAACCGCAAGCTGGATCAAAGACCGTACCGTTATGGGGTTCGATGATCTGCACCATGAGCCGGACGACGGAGCGGGGGGTAAAGAACTCGCCGCCCTTCTGTCCCTCGGCCATGGCGAACTTGCCGAGAAAGTATTCATAAATCTGCCCGAACATATCGCCAGTGGCGTTCTTGGGAATATCGGCGAAGTTCTTGAGGAGCTGCTTGGGAATGCCACGATATTCCGGCTTTCCCACCAGGCGGAAATATTCATCTTGGGGAAGGGTGTCTTTGAGTTCCGGTTTGTACTGCTCTACCAACTGCATCGCCTTCTTGAGAGCTTTGGCGATGTCTTCCTTTTCGGGAAGGTTCAGCAGATATTCATAGCGCGATTCCGATGGCAGGTAGAAGCCGCATTTTTCAATGGCAATTTCTTCAATCGCTCGCTCGCGGCGACTGCCTTTGAGCTTTTTGTATTCGGCGTTGATTTCCGCTTCATGAAGGCTGTACTTGTTGTCCGCGAATTTCAGGAATATCAATCCAAGCACTGGCGTGGAATACTCCGATGATTTCAGGTCGGAGTTTGCCCGCAGCGTATCGGCCGTCTGCCAAAGGGTGGCTTCGAGTTTTTTCAGTTCCTCTAAAGTCATATGTTCCTTTTTGGATATTTGATTAATACATGATTTCGAATAATCTCATTTGTTGGGATTTCCTTAAAAAATTTGTCGTGAGTATACAGTTCACCTCTCTTTTTGGATTCTGACTCGACGACCTCTGCAATATACGAAATTGCCTTACTTACCGCTTGATTAATATCATCTTCTTTTTCAAGTTTGAGATCCTCTTTTTCGGAAATCAATTTCACAGTGTTCAAGATATGAAAAGCGGCGCGAGAGATAAAAGCATCTTTTTCATTTATGTCTTCCTTTCTCCTTTTTTTCCTTTGGATATCCTTTTTCATCACTTCAATAGGAAGAAAAACACGATAAGGAATAAGCATCTTCTTTGCGCTGATGGATGCCTCATCAAATATCTCTTCGTATTTATCACTAAAGACAATTGCTTTTTGATTTTTTGCCTCAGAAGGCATATCGAGATAGTATGCAAGATAGATCTGACCCAGAAGTTCATTGTCGAGCCGCTTTGACTTTGGCATCTGTTCGTGCTGATTTTTTTTTCTTTCATAAAAATATCCAAGCGCTTTAAACTGTTCTTCGATGACTTTTTGCATCCTGTCACTGGCATGAAGGTCTCTAGTACGAACAGGCGTTTGGCTGTTAGTAGTCTCGCTGATACGTTCAGATATTCGGTAGTCTTTCTTTGTTTCGCAGATTCTGACAATGATTAGAACATTATTAAGTTTACTGTTATCTTTTAAGTAAGCTTCAAATAAAGCGTGGGTGGTTTGGCCTCCATTTACAATTTGCAAATTTGTCAGTTTGACTCTTGGAGACCGCGTATTTGGAGTATAGATACATTCATCACAGACTATCGTGATGCCATTATTGAGATACCAAAACTCATAATTTTCGTCCGAAAGTGCTGTATCATATATGCCTTGGTTGATTCTGTTCTTTAGTTTCAAGTAGACTCTAACGTTTTCATTAAAGACATCTTCAATAATTTTTGTCGGCTCATTGGGATCTTGTACCAACTTGATAAGGTCTGTTGCTGCAACGGTAGCAACGATGCCTTTTAATGGACCATCGCTTCGGTCAAAATACTGGAGATCAACGAAGTTTATTTCTCCATTAATCTTTCGATATTTCTTTTCAAGTATTCTCGAAACAATGTCTTCCTGATCATAATAATTGTATTCTACGTATTTATACTTATCCAGATTTTGCTCAAACTTTCTCTTTGCATGTTCGATTGGCTTCTCTTTGTTAGAGCAAAGATAATACTTGAAATTTAGAGAACCTTTCTCAAAAAGATCCCAAATCTCATTTACTTTTTCCCAAAGGAGTTCGTTAACATCGTCTTTTCTTATAGATTTTCCATAAATGCCAGCCATTGTTACAAGTATTTTATCTACTTCCAATTCAGGAAAATTGTTTTTAGTGTTCTCAAAGAGTTCAGTATATTTGAAGTTAAAAATATGAATGTCCCTGTCCGCAATATGAATAGCATCAATGCCTCCATCCATCGAACCATCGGTGATTGCGTCCTCAATTTCATCCTCATTGAGATTTAATATGGCTTCAAGCGATAGCCATTCAAAAGCGGTATTCATATCATCGAGGGAATAGTCGTTAAGATATTTCTTTGTCTTCTCATTGATTGTACTAAAGGTAACAAGATTCGCCATTTACTTTTCTCCTTAAATTCCCAACATGGTCGCTCAATTACCACTTATGCTTGCAATCTTACATATTTATTGAAAATCGTCAAATGAAGACTTCCCAGTAAGGCAGCTGGATTCTATACGAAGGTAAAATACGCCGTCAAGACATCGCATGTTTCGATCCGCATTCAACAAAATGCTCTGGAGGTCCAGTATCAGCATTTGTATTTGAAAGACAAGCATGTCCCGTCTTTGCCTTTTAAGATTGTTTTCAAGAAGAAAACAATATCGTAAGGGTTTTAGAGCGAATATTTAGAAATGGCAGATTTAAGGAAAACCTTCCAAAAACCGGTATTTTTAAGATTCCATACATTATCTGAAAAATTTCTGTTTCTCGCATCATCAATGCCTGATTCTCGAATATAGTTTCTTGTGACTTCCATGACCATACCAATACATATAAATTTCAGGTTAAAATCCCGGAGACTTGCATGAGCCAACATATTACTTTCCCGATGGGGCGTGAGAGAAAGTAACGAAAAGCAAACTTGGGAGATAAGAAATATTTATGATGATGCTGAAATTAGTTGTGAGAATCTGTGAACTGATCAGAGGTATCCATGAGGTAATTATGATCATCCAAACGCACTTTTTCTGACTTCAAATAGGATCGCCAGGGTCAGGTACTCTGTAAAACCGCTCCCTGTTTGCACCTCTTCGGATTCAATTCCCATCGCCTGTGTTCTTGTCCATGTTCTTACTATGTTCTTACCATTTATAGATTATTGTACTTGAAATTATTGAATAAATGGCGGAAGTGCATGGGAATCGAACCCACCCGGGACGGTTCTAGCGCCCCGCACTGGATTTGAAGTCCAGGAGGCCCACCAGTGACCTTGGCACTTCCGCACGGTTACGGATACTGAGGCTTAAGTGTTTGTTCGAGAGATCCGTCAATCAACTGAACGGCTACCTCATCACCCTTTTTAGCGGATGTTGAATTCTCCGGCAGAATGATCAGACCATTTGCCCTGACCATTGACTTCAGTATGCCGGAACCCTGATCTCCCGTAGATGTTACCGTAAATTTGCCGTTCTTGTATTCGACACGGGCTCTGATAAAATGCTTCGTACCTTTCTTTTTTGTGATGTCTTCCCGGATCGTTGCTTTGACAGTCCTCCTGAACAGATTCTTATGGCCCATCATCTTAAGAATTGACGGTCTAACAAACTGTTCAAAGGCGACCATCGATGATACGGGATTGCCGGGAAGTCCGAAAAGAGGAACGCCGCCCATGGAGCCGAAGGCAAGGGGTCTTCCGGGTCTCATGGCAACCCGCCAGAATTGCATCTTGTTCCCCACTTCCTTCATGACATCCTTGACGAGATCGTAATCTCCCACCGATACGCCGCCCGATGAGACAATAATATCAGCCCTCAGGGCGGCTTTGAATTTCGAGACAAGATCCTCTCTCGTATCTTTCGCTATGCCTATCTGAAGGGGAATCCCGCCACAGTCAATAATCTGAGCGGCAAGGGAGTAGCTGTTGCTGCTCACTATCTGCCACGGGTTCGGGTTTTCATCAATATCAACCAGTTCATCTCCTGTAGCCACGACGGCAACTACGGCTCTCTGGTATACGCTTATAAAAGAGCGGCCCAGCGACGCGAGCATGCCGATTTCCGCGGGTCTGATGATATCGCCCCGGGAAATTACGAGTTCTCCATCTCTGACATCTTCGCCTGCGAGCCTGATATCCTGCCCCTCTTTAGCCTGTGCGAATACCTTGACTCTTCGCCCATGCTTCGCCGTGTCTTCCACTCTCACGACGGCATTGGCGCCATCCGGAACAGGAGCACCGGTCATGATCCTTGATGACTCGCCCCTGCCAACGCCTTCTTTGGGAATGGTTCCGGCAGGTATATCCTCGATGACATTGAGAACGACGGGCTTCTCTCTCGAAGCGCCCCGGGTATCTTCCCAGCGTACGGCATATCCATCCATAGCTGAGTTATCCCTGGGTGGAATGTTTCTATTCGCGTATATATCCTCGCCGATAACCCTTCCCAGAGAATCCAGGATGTTAACCTTCTCCTGCCCTAAAGGAACAAATACCTCGAGAATCTTATTCAAAGCATCTTCAACGCTGATCATTGTCTGATATCGAAAAAAATCCTGACCTCCTGCGAAGTTGAGCCGTAGAGTCAAGCAATGCGGAGGGTCCGCGCATGTGCAATCCTGCAATTTTTCATCGGCTTATAATATTTCTCCCTTCCGTCGAGATGACAGAGGGGAGATTTTCAAAGCCCTCATTCTATGGTGGTTCTTTGAAATAGCTATCCCAAATGCCCTTCCTTGTCAATAACTAAGGTGAGCATCTTTGTCCTTGAATAAAATATATGTATGATATAGGTGAGATTTCTTGGCACGCAAGCCCCCGGGAGAATGCTTGCCATTTTGCAAATGGGTGCATATTATATGGGAGAATTTCGATCCCGCAGTTTCTCCCTTTGTTGAAAGGGGATCGTAGAGTTTTGTGTACGTGAGAAAAATTATTAATAAAGAAAAAAAAGTGGACAGTCCTCCCTTTACCGCCCTGTTTGACGGGATAAGGGGGGGAGAAAAAAAAGTGATTGTCAGCGGCCTTCGAGGTTCGGCAAGATCCTTCCTCCTTTCGCTAATCTCCAAACATACTAACAGGACACTGATCGTGATCGCCACCACGGAGAAGGAAGCCAGGGATCTCCACCAGGATATTTCCTTTTTCCTCGACGGCGAAAACAAGGCCTTCCTGTATCCGGCGTGGGATTTTTTTTCCATGGACATGCTGGCTTTTCAGCAGGACGTGGAATTGTCCCGCATGGAGATCCTCTGCAACTTCATCATGGGAAAGCAGGCTGTAGTCGTAGTACCGCTCAAGGCCCTGATGCAAAAGGTCATACCTCGAAAAGTCCTCGAAGCCTATATCGAAACAATTTCCATCGGGGACATGATAGACAGGGATAATCTCGTTCAAAAATTATCACAGGGGGGCTACAAGAGGGTAACACTTGTGGATGAAAAGGGCCAATTCAGTTTGAGGGGCCATGTAATAGATGTCTTTCCTCCCACCGCTCTCCGGCCGGTCAGGATGGAATTCATGGGGGATGAACTGGAGTCAATCAGGGAGTATGACCCCGCGTCCCAGAGATCCACGGGTGAATTGGTAGATTTTACACTGACCCCGGCAAGAGAGGTGATCCTCTCCGAAGAGAGAAGACAGCAGGCCATAGAAAATATCAAGTACAGGGCGCTCGAACTGGAACTTCCCCGGATGGTGAAGACGCACCTTGTCGAGATGCTGGAAAATGGCCTTATCTCTTCCGTGAATCCCATGTACCTGCCTCTGTTTTACGAATCATTGGAGAAGACAGCGGGCGGGAGTTACTCTAAGACTCCAACAGTGTCGGGAAAAGAATATCCCTCCGGCGCTCTGGGAACGTTATTTGATTTCGTACCTGAGAACTCCATCCTTATTCTTGACGATTTACCCGCAATCGAAAAGGCCTGGGAGGATATTGAAAACGCAATCGATCGTTTTTTGCTAAAGGCCCGCGGCGGGGAGAAATTCTATTTAGAAAAAGAATCTTTTTATCTGACGGAAGAAGCTATTCTCAGGCAATCTAATAATTTTCAAAAAGTATTGCTCGAAGGCCTGCATATCATCGATTTGAGTCATGATGAAAATGACGCCGCTTCTTCAACTATAGAAATTCATATAGACACGGATTGGAGGCCGCCTCCCGCATCACCGAGACCGCGCGAGGGAGACGGATTGCTCAAACCCCTCGCGGAGAGGATAAAGGCGTGGCTTCATGAAGGGTATCTGGTGCAATTCTTAGGAACGGGACAGGAAGAGGTGGAGCGTTTGGATCATCTCCTGGAACAGTACAGCCTGCCCGTCACCAGGTCAAAGGCGTCTTTCGCAGCCGACGTCGAAGCGCACAGAGGCAGCGGGCTCCTCGTCATCAGAGAGGGCAAACTGACGGGAGGATTCCGTCTGCCCGATCTGAAACTGATTGTGATCACGGAAGAGGAAATATTCGGTAAGAAAATACCGCGAAGGCGGGCGAGACCTGCCAGAGAGGGGTACTTCCTTAAGTCATTCGGCGATCTGAAGGAGGGGGATTATGCAGTCCACACCGACCACGGCATCGGAGTGTACCGGGGGCTTCAGAAGCTCGTCATCAGTGAAATCGAGAACGACTTCCTCCTTCTTGAATATCTGGATTGCGACAAACTCTACATACCGATAGACCGGCTTAATCAGATCCAGAGATATATCGGCCCCGAAGGCGTCATACCGAGAATTGACAAACTTGGCGGCTCTTCATGGGACGCGGTAAAAGAGAAAGTCAAGAAGTCTGTCCGCGAGGTTGCGGAAGAGCTGGTTTCCATTTACGCCGCCAGAGAGGTAATGGACGGCCATGCCTTTTCCCCGCCAGACAGGATTTATGATGAATTCTGTTCCACCTTTGAATACGAGGAAACACCCGATCAGTCCAGATCCATCGAGGATGTCCTTCTTGACATGGGCCATGAAAAGCCCATGGACAGGCTGGTTTGCGGCGACGCGGGATTCGGGAAGACCGAAGTTGCCTTGAGGGCGTCTTTCCGGGCGGCCATGGAAGGGAAACAGGTAGCCATTCTGGTCCCTACTACGATACTGGCGGAACAGCACTTCCAGACATTTTCGCGGAGATTGAAAGACTATCCCGTACGCGTGGAAGTCCTGAACCGTTTGAAGACGAAGAAGGAGCAGCGGGAAATTGTGGACGGAATAAACAGGGGGATCGTGGATATTGTCATCGGGACCCATCGTCTGTTGCAGAAGGATATCGGGTTTAAGGATCTGGGACTTGTGATTATAGATGAGGAACAGCGTTTTGGCGTAACCCATAAGGAGAAGCTCAAGAAGCTCAGAACCCTTGTGGACGTCCTCACCCTGACGGCGACACCCATACCGAGGACTTTGCATCTTTCACTCATCGGCATCCGCGATTTGTCCATCATCAATACCGCTCCCGAAGACAGGCTTCCCATAAAGACCTGCGTATTTGAATTCAGCGAGGACATAATAAGAGACTCCATCCGGCAGGAAATCAACAGAAACGGCCAGGTCTTTTTTCTCCATGACAGGGTGCAATCCATATACACTATGGCCAGGCTGGTTGAAAAACTTGTTCCGGAAGCCAGAATCGGGGTTGTCCACGGCCGGATGAAGGGCGCCGATATTGAGGAGACGATGGCAAAATTTGTCCGGGGAGACTACAATTGCCTGGTCTGCACGTCCATAATAGCATCCGGTTTAGATATTCCCACGGCAAATACGATAATCATCAACCGGGCCGACCGGTTCGGACTCGCGCAACTGTATCAGATCAGAGGAAGGGTAGGGAGGTCTAAAGAAGAGGCTTATGCCTGCTTCCTGGTGCCAAAAGGGGCGATGTTATCGCGGGATACTCAGAGGCGGCTTCGTGTCATAATGGATTTTACCGAACCCGGTTCCGGCTTCCGCCTTGCCTCCAATGACCTGGAAATAAGAGGGGCCGGGAACATTCTCGGGACATCCCAATCAGGACAGATTGCGGCCGTAGGATATGAATTGTATACAGAATTAATGGAGCGAACCATCAGGGAAATCAAGGGAGAAGAAAGACCCGTCGAAGAGGCAAAACCGGAAATACATTTAGGCCTGCCTGCATTCATACCCGAGGACTACATGCCCGACGTCCACCGCAGACTGGTCACTTACAAGAGATTATCCATGGCCTCTATAGATGAAGACATAGAAAAGATCAGAGAGGAGATTGTCGACTGCTATGGGTTTGTACCGCCTGAGTTGGAAAATCTTTTCGAGGTGATAGGCATCAGAAACCTCCTGGCAGTTGTCAAAGGGAAGAAGATGGTATACGATGGGAAAAACATGCTGATCGACTTTAGTCGGGAAAGCCCTGTGAATCCGTCACGGATCGTCGAACTCGCTCGGAAGAAGGTGGCGGGGATAAAGCTGACACCTGATTTCAGACTCAGCGTCTTCATGCCGGATCTCAGGGCAAGTGATATTACAAGGCAGGCAAAGGAACTGCTGAAGCAGCTGGTCAATTGATGAATCTCTTATTGAAAATTGTATTCGCCGGAGCGCATAATTTTCTTTCACCTTTCGGCCTGGTATTGAACTTTGCCTCACGCAGCCCGGGGCTTTCCGCCGGAGATGGTGTTTTTGCACTGCTCCCCTTCGCCACGCTTACGGGGGGTGGCCTGCGGTATGCGCCGCCGATTGGCAGAATCATGCTTTGCCTTCTCTGCGCCGTACTAATCTGCACCACATGCGGTTGCGGGGGGAATGGTACGCCAAAACCGCTGGCAACTGTGAACGGCATGGCAATCTCGATCAGCGAGTTTAATAAGAGATTTGCCAGAGATGTGAATTCATTACTGGACAGATCATCTCTAACCCCGGAAGACTATGACCGCCTCAAAGAGGAGGTCCTGAATATTTTGATTGATGAAAAGGTCATGCTGTTCCGCGCCAAAGAGCTATCCATTTCCGTCAGCGATGCTGAATTGGCGAAGAAGATTGAAGATATTAAAGAAAGCTATTCATTAGAAGACGGCTTTGACAAGGCCCTTGCAACGCGAAAAGTAGATTATGGCCAATGGAAGGAGGAACTGAGAAAACGGACTATCCTGGAAAATCTGATTTCAGCGGAGGTAAATTCGAAGATTCAAGTGAAAGAAGATGAGGGAAAGGCATATCGCAGAGAGCACAGGGGCATGTATGCTCCGGAAAAAAGAGTGCACGTGGCCCAGATAGTTGTGAGGCAGCGGGAAAAGGCAGAAGCCATCCTGAAGAGGTTGATGAGGGGCGAGGATTTTGGTAAGGTTGCCCGGAATGAATCCATTGGTCCCGAGGCGGCAGCCGGCGGTGACCTTGGTTTTGTAAGTCAGGGCTTCATGCCGGAAGAAATCGATGCTGCTATCTTTTCGCAGCGACCCGGAGAAATTGGTCCGGTCATAAGAAGTCCCTTTGGATATCACATTTTTAAGATCATAGAGAAAGACAAAAAGGACAAGAAAGGGTGGGACGTTATCAAAGGCCAGGTCCTGACCGATCTGCGGAAGCAGAAAGAGGAACGGGAGTATGCGCTGTGGCTGGGCGCCCTGAGGTCAAAGGCGGTAATAAAAATTAACAGGGACCTTCTGAAAAAAGAAACGGTCCCCCCGATTAATGAAGCAGAATGACGAGGTATGACAATGAAAATATCAGCTATATGGAAATATATTATCATCGCGGCAGGGATATTCATATCCGTTCCAGCCACAGCCGAAATCATGGAAAGAATCGTTGCCGTTGTAAATGGCGAGGTTATAACCTTATCAGAATTGAACAGCGCATATGAACCTTACAAAAAAAGGATAGAAGAAACTTATAAGGGCCCGGATAAGGAAAAGGTCATAGCAGAAAACAGACTGGCACTGTTGAACAAATTGATCGACAACATCATTATTGATCAGGAGGCGAAAAAATCGCAAATGATAATCAAGGACGAGGAAGTCACCGATACCATCAACGACTTCCTTTCCCGGAGAAAGATGAAGATGGAGGACCTGATAAATGAGCTTGCGAAAGAAAACTCTTCCATCGAGGCACACAGGAAAGAAGTCAAGGCACACCTTCTCCGCATGAGATTGCTCAGGCGTGAAATAAAGTCCAAGATCGCAGTCACTGAAGAAGAGATAGGTGAATATTACCTCAAGAACCGTGAAGCCTATGAGGGCAAGGATGCTGTGCGGATCAAGCAGATCCTTATCTTATTTCCCAAGGGCGCTGATGTAAAAACCAAGGCCAAGCTCCGGGAGGAAATGGATGTAATCCATAAGCGCCTGCTAACCGGAGAGCCATTTGACTTGCTCGCTGCACAGCTCTCTCAAGGACCCGCTGCCGCAACCGTTGGTGATCTCGGTTTTCTTGAAAAGGGGTCAATGCTTCCTGCTGTCGAAGGTGTTGCTTTTGGCTTGAAAAAAGATGAGATCAGCAAGGTAATTGAATCCCCTGTAGGTCTGCACATAATCCAGGCTGTCGACAGAAGAGGCGCGGGAATAAAACCCATCGAATCCGTCCGCGAAGAAATCAAGGCAAAGCTTGAAGAGGAAAAGATCGACAAGAAGTACGAAGAGTGGATTAAAGAGCTGAGAAGAAAGTCCCTCATTGAAATAAAACCGCAGGGATAGCGTTATCGTAAGAAAGAGGCCAAGCTGGTCACTGCGCGGCGCCGCGGCAATCTTTTTGTAGTTAAAAGTGCTCCGAGATGATTTGCCGATTTTGTCCTGAACAAAGAGGAACGGCGGCAATGACTAGGAGGGGCACGTTTTTTAACCTTTGAAGAGTTAATCAAGGAATGAGCCACATAAGAATAAAAGGAGCGTCACAGCACAATCTTAAAAATATAAATATCGATATCCCTCGAGATAAACTGGTTATTATAACCGGGGTCAGCGGATCAGGCAAGTCATCACTCGCCTTCGACACCATCTATGCTGAAGGACAGAGACGCTACGTGGAATCCCTGTCCACCTATGCCCGGCAATTTATCGGTCAGATGGACAAACCTGATGTTGAATCTATCGAGGGATTGTCTCCCGCCATAGCCATTGAGCAGAGGACAGCAAGCCATAATCCCCGTTCGACCGTAGGAACGGTCACCGAGATCTACGACTACCTCCGCCTTCTTTACGCCAGGATAGGAGTTCCGCACTGCTATCAATGCGGAAAAGAGATTAGATCCCAGACTATCGACATGATGCTTGATAGCATCCTGGCCTTTCCTGAAAAGACCAAAATCAGTATCCTCGCCCCGATCGCCAGGGGCAAAAAAGGAGAATTTCAAAAAGAATTGAAGAAGCTGCAGAAAGATGGGTTTGTCCGGGTGCGCATCGACGGGGAACTGCGCGAACTCGGCGATGATATTGCTCTGGACAAAAATAAACGCCACAACATCGACGTCGTAGTTGACAGGTTATTTGTTAAGGAAGGGATCAGAAGGCGCCTCAGGGATTCCCTGGAGATTGCCACTCACCTTTCCGATGGGCTCGTTCGCGTCGATGTTACGGGAGGCGACGAGATTCTTTTCAGTGAGAAGTATGCTTGCCCCGAATGCGGCATCAGCATGCCGGAGCTGGCTCCTCGGAATTTTTCCTTCAACAGCCCCTATGGCGCCTGCCCCGATTGTGACGGCCTCGGTACCAGAATGTATTTCGACGAGAACTTGGTCGTTCCCGATCGGGAACTTTCCGTGCGGGAGGGCGCTATCGCTCCCTGGTCAGGCCGGAGTTCCGTTTATCATTACCAGATGGTGGACGCCCTGTCACAGCATTACCATTTCGATGTAAATAGCCCCTTTAATCAATTGTCGAAGGAGATCCAGGCAGTTCTTCTGTACGGCTCGGGAAATGAGATGATCAGATTCTATCTCGATAGAGGGGGCAGACGCTTTTTTTACAGCAAGCCTTTTGAGGGAATCATTAAACAGCTTGACCGGCGCTATAAGGAAACCAACTCCAATGCCGTAAGAATGGACATGTCGCGGTACATCACCTTACAGGAATGTCCGACCTGCCACGGTTCACGGTTGAAGAAAGAGAGCATGGCTGTCACTGTGGAAGGCAAGAATATCTATGATGTTTGCAGGCTCTGTATAAAAGAGTGCCTTGTTTTCTTCGAAAAGCTGCCTCTGTCAAACCAGGAAGCCCTCATCTCCGAAAGAATTCTCAAAGAAATTAAAGAGAGGCTGAAATTCCTCGCCGATGTAGGCATGGATTACCTCAGCCTGGAACGTTCGTCCGGCAGTCTTTCCGGCGGCGAGGGCCAGCGTATCAGACTGGCGACTCAGATAGGATCGGGACTCGTTGGCGTCCTTTATGTTCTTGATGAACCGACGATAGGTCTCCACCAGAGGGATAATGCGAGACTCATTTCCACTCTCAAACGACTGAGGGATATGGGTAATACGGTTTTGGTTGTGGAGCATGACCCGGCCATGATGATGTCTTCCGATTATATTCTCGACATGGGGCCCGGCGCCGGATTCGACGGCGGCGAAGTCGTCTTCCATGGTACACCGGAGGAGATCTGCGAATGCGATAAATCCTTGACAGGGTTGTATCTCTCGGGAAAAATTGTCATCCCTGTTCCTGAAAAGAGAAGATCACTGCCCGATAGGTTTATTGTCCTGGAGGGGGCCCGTGAGCATAACCTTAAAAACATAGATATCAAGATTCCCGTGGGACTTTTTACAGCCGTGACGGGTGTTTCCGGTTCCGGGAAAAGCACCATGGTCATTGAAACATTATACAAAGCCATGGCCAGGAGACTCGATAATTATCAAGGCGGCATGGGAAAGATCAGAAAGATCGTGGACCTCGGGGGAATTGAAAGGGTCATCATCATGAACCAGCAGCCTATAGGACGCACCCCCCGTTCCAATCCCGTGACGTATACAGGAATTTTTTCACATATCAGGGATCTCTTCACAGGCCTTCCCGAATCCAGGATCAGAGGCTATAAGCCCGGCCGTTTCAGTTTCAATGTCAAGGGAGGTCGATGTGAGGCCTGCGAGGGAAACGGTCTTATCAAAATCGAAATGCATTTTCTCCCTGATGTCTACGTGACGTGCGATGTCTGTCGCGGAAAAAGATTCAATCTCGACACCCTTGAAATCAAATACAAAGATAAGAACATTGCCGATGTCCTCGACATGTCCGTTAATCAGGCCCTGCCCTTTTTTGATAATATTCCGGCCGTACGATCCAAACTCCAACTCCTTTTCGATGTCGGTCTTAGTTACATCAGATTGGGTCAGTCGGCGACAACCCTCTCCGGAGGAGAAGCCCAGCGCATCAAATTATCGAGGGAGCTGGGGAAGCGCATGAACAGAAACACCCTCTATATCCTTGATGAGCCGACTATCGGCCTTCATTCCGCAGATATTCAGAAGCTTCTCGATGTCCTCGTAAGACTGGTAGATATGGGCAATACAGTCTTAGTTATAGAACATAATCTTGATGTCATCAAGTGTGCCGACCATATTATTGATCTCGGGCCCGAGGGTGGACCCGGCGGAGGGCGAATCGTCTCGTCCGGCACCCCCGAAGAGGTTGCCTGTGCGGAAGAATCGTTTACCGGTCAGTTCCTGCGAAAAGTATTACATTGACATGCATAAGTACTGCCCACATAGAATTTATCATCTATGATAAAATTATTTTTCAAGAAGCTCCTTGCAAAAAACAGGGACATGATACTTGAGGAAAGCCAGTATATTCGGAGTTTCATGCGGCTTTTGATGAAATATAGAAATACCGGAATCGTTTGGACACAGGAAGAAACTCATGATCTTAAGTCATATGTGAAGCGTTTGTCCCTCCATGTCCCGGTCTTGATAATAATAGTCTTGCCCTTTGGATTAGTTCTGCTTCCTATTCTTGCCGAAATTCTCGACAGGCGGAAAAAAAGCCGCAATCAATCAGCTCACTTGTCGTAACCTGACTTCACAGGGATTGTTGATTGAGCTGGCAATTTTCCAGATCGGCAAGGTCATGCAGCATTCGTTTGCCTTTATGAGTTGGCGTCGGCCCGCGTCAATTTTGTTGACGTCCTGCTTCAAATTTAATACACTCCCGTCGAAAGTGAGAGCTGTTCTCGACAAAAAAATACTATCACAGAAAGCGGGGGATTATGAAAATCAAGGTGCGGGATGAAAAGATCACCAAGGCCATCAAGAACCTGGAAGGGATTGATATCGTTCTTAAGACCGTCGAAGATGCCAAGAAGGCCATGCATCTCATCCTCCGCAAGACGGAAATATCCCGTTCTAAAGACTACGAAGGAATCAAGGACATTGCCATTACCCGGATCGTCGAGCATGCCACCAGCGCCGTGGAATATCAGACTTATTACGAAGTCGAATTCATACTCGCCGACGAGCGCTTCATCGACATGGAGATCGCTTTGATTAAGGAACTGCAGGCGATGTTTGAAAAATTATAGCTTGAAAAAGGCCGAGTCCCATTGAATCAAACGTCAACAACCATAAGATCACGGGCAAGGACAAGGGGACCATCATAGGTCTTCCGGCATTCAGCCTCGATATCTGCGGAGTCGCATTCCGGATAAAAATGCGTCAGCAGAAGCTTCTTTACCCCCGCTTCCATAGCGATTCTGCCGGCCAGTGACGGCGTTAGGTGACCTTCCACTTTCATTGCATCGGGAAGGGAGGATTCGCAGATGAGGATATCCGCATCCCTGGCAAGAGCGACGGCGTTTTCACAAAAATCCGTATCGCCGGAATACGCCACGGAGGTCCCATCCGCCGTCGTAACACGGTAGCCGATGCTGCTCTCAATGTGACACATGGGCAGGGTGTTCACCAAAAAAATATCATCCACGAACTGATCATGCCCATGGTTATCGAGTTCTATAATCTTCATGAGATCAGGTTCTAATTCGATCCACTCCTTGTATACGGCATGAAGGCCTTCGTAAAAATTATGCATTCCTTTCGCCGCGATTACCTGAAAAGGGGTGCGGCGGCGATATGTCTGGGGATACTTGGTGGCGAAGAGGAAGGAGACAAATTCACCCGTATGATCGGGATGCAGGTGGCTTAAGAAAATATGAGAGACCTGTGAGATGGTGAACCCTGCTTCGAGCAGCCGTCTCATAGTTCCGGCGCCCAGGTCAAAGAGAAGCAAACTACCATGGATCTGAAGAACGAAAGAGGATGAGCTTCGCCTCAGTGAAGGAACGCAGGTTCCCGATCCTAAAATGGTCACTTTTATGCCCATGGTTTCTCCTTGCAGATACTATTTCGGTGCTTGAAGCGCTGTTAGCATGACAATGACCATCCGCGTCCGCGGACCGTCAAATTCACAGAAGAAGATAGACTGCCACGTGCCCAGGACCAGCTCGCCGTTTTCTATAAATACCGTTTCTGAAGCTCCCAGAATAGAGGCCTTGATGTGGGCCGCGGAGTTTCCCTCTACGTGCCGGTAGTGATCATTAAAAGGAACAATTTNNGTATGCGGAACAAAGACGTGGCAGACGCCGCTTTTGATCCTGCTTTCTTTGAGAAGGATTCTGATGCGGTCGGTGATATCGATCATTTCAGCCTTTGCATTGGTTCGCACAGTAAACTGTTTCATAATTTCACTCCATCTCTCAGTCTTTGAAAACTCTGTAAAAGGACATAAGGGGTAACTTGAATTCGGTAGCGAGCG
>PLLV01000213.1 GCA_003142295.1 Syntrophaceae bacterium | reverse complement strand
GCACCGGCCCTCTTGATTGAGGTGAGTGATTCCATCATCGCCTTCTCTCCGTCCATCCAGCCAAGTTTGGCCGCTGCCTTGATCATGGAGAACTCGCCGCTCACATTGTAGGCTGCAATGGGCAGGTCGAACTCCTCCCGTGCGCGGCGGATGATATCGAGGTAGGGCAGAGCGGGTTTGACCATAATGATATCGGCTCCTTCTTCAACATCGAGGCTTATCTCGCGGATAGCCTCATCTCCGTTGGCCGGATCCATCTGGTAGGCCTTGCGGTCACCGAATTGTGGGGCGCTTTCCGCGGCCTCACGGAAAGGGCCGTAGAAGCAGGAAGCATATTTGGCGGAATAGGCCATGATCGGCAAGTTCTCGAAACCGTCTTCATCCAGGGCTTCCCGGATGGCGCCGACCTGGCCGTCCATCATGGCGGACGGGGCAACCATGTCCGCACCTGACTTTGCATGAGACACGGCAGTTTCCGCTATGACTTCGAGCGATGCATCGTTGTCCACTTCGCCCTTCTCGATCATCCCGCAGTGACCATGGCTCGTGTATTCGCAGAGGCACACATCGGTAATGACAATAACGTCGGGAACTTTGTCTTTGATCCTTCTGACTGCCTGCTGAACGATGCCGTCTTTCATGAAGGCCCCGGATGCCACCTCGTCCTTTTTCTCCGGGATGCCGAAGAGNNGGACATTTGAAAATTTCCGGGCATGGAACTGATCGGTTTTTTCACATCCTTTCCGAAGGTCACAAAAAGAGGATAAACGAAATTATCGACGGATAGCTTCGTCTCCCTGATCATCCTCCGGAAATTTTCATTTTTTCTCAACCGCCGCGGTCGGTAAGCAGGAAAATACATGATTTATTCTAACCCTCCTTTTCTTGCGTTCATACTTTTTTGCTGAAATATTTTATCAGTGTTTCAACCAGGCCCGGTATGGTATAGCGTTCCTGGATTATGTCCACGGAAAGGCCGGCCTTCTTGACGGCTGCGGCTGTGACCGGTCCGATACAGGCGATCTTGACTCCCTTCGGTGTCGCATAATCACGTCCCATTATTTCCATGAAATTCTGAACGGTCGAAGGGCTGGTAAATGTGATGACGTCCACCTTCCCCTCGTTCATCAATGATGCAAGCTCCGATTTATCTTTTCCCGAATTGACTGTTCGATATGCTGTTACCACATCGACCTTTGTCCCGAGTTTCGCAAGTCCTTCAGGAATGACATCGCGAGCCGTTTCGGCTCTGGGGAGCAGTATCCTGCTTCCTCGCACTTTGAGCTTTTCAAACGCCTTGACCACCCCCTCGGAGATGAACTCTTCAGGCACAAGATCAACCCGGATGCCTAAATGTTCAAGCTGGGCCGCTGTAGCCGGCCCGATCGTGCAGATCCGGAGTTCTTTGAGATCCCGGATATCTCGTCCGAGTTTTTTCAGACGCCTCAAAAAGAAGACTAAGCCGTTGGCGCTGGTGAAGATGATCCACTGATATGCCGAGAGTTCAGCGATGGCCCGGTCGAGACCGTCGTAACTGACAGGCGGGACGATTTTGATTGTCGGGAAATTTATCACCCGGGCGCCCTGCGCATGGAGAAGGCTTGCGAATTCTTCCGCCTGAGCCTCGGGTCTCGTGATCACGATGCCTTTACCGAAGAGCGGCTTCGTCTCGTACCAGTTCAGCACACTCCGAAGATCCACGACGCCGCCCACCACCAAAACGGCCGGAGGAGAAAAATTTCTTTCCTCCGCTTTCCTGGCAATATCGCTGATGGTTCCTGTCAGGGTCTCCTGATCTTCCGTCGTCCCCCATCGGATAAGGGCGGCCGGGGTATCTACATCCTTGCCATGAACCATCAGCTTGGCCGTAATCCGGCCGAGATTCCTGACACCCATGAGAAATACAACGGTGCCGATTCCCGCCAGACACTCCCAATCGATATCGCTTTCTTCTTTTGTCGCGTCCTCATGGCCTGTCACAAAGGCGACTGTGGACGTATGACCGCGATGCGTCAGCGGGATGCCCGCATATGCCGGGACCGCAGCGGCGGATGTTACACCCGGAACTACCTCAAAAGGGATGCCGGACTGCGCCAGGATTTCCGCCTCTTCCCCGCCGCGCCCGAAGATGAACGGGTCTCCGCCCTTAACCCTGGCGACAACATTTCCCTGCCTCGCCTCTTCAAGGAGGAGTCGATTTATTTCATCCTGCGGAAGGGTATGCTCTGCCCCTTTTTTCCCCGCGTAGATCAGGCGCGCCGATTCCTTCGCCTGATGTATGATCTCCTCGTTCACAAGGTAGTCGTAGATGATGACATCAGCTTCCTTGAGGCATCTCAAGCCCTTTATCGTAAACAGTCCGGGGTCTCCCGGGCCGGCCCCGATGATATAAACTTTACCCTTGTTCGCCACAGAAAAGCCCCTTTCTGTAAACCTCATCAAGTATCGCCTGTCCGCCCTTTGACAGGATTCTTTCCGCGAGTAATGTCCCCAGAACCTCGGCGTCTTCGCTCACTCCTCTTACTTCATCTTTTATCAGTTCTCTGCCGTCAAGGCTTCCCAGCAGTCCCGTAACGGTCAGGTCGTTTCCCTCCTTCACGCCGTAGGCAGCCACGGGCAATTGACATCCTCCGCCCAGTCTCCCCAGAAATGCCCGCTCGGCGCTCACCTCCACCCATGTACAGGGATGATTGATGAAGGAGACGGCGCGGCGGACGGCGGCATCGTTTTTTCTCAATTCTATGCCGAGCACACCCTGCCCGACGGCGGGAAGCATTATTTCCACCGGTATAACCTGGGTGATACGGTCCGTCCATCCCATCCGCTTTAGCCCCGCTGCCGCCACAATGATGCCGTCGAGGCTGTCCGTTTGAATCTTTCTTATGCGTGTGTCGAGGTTGCCGCGCACAGGAACGAGTTCGATATCCGGAAAAAAGTGAAGGAGCTGGAATCCCCTCC
>PLLV01000018.1:304-4794 GCA_003142295.1 Syntrophaceae bacterium | reverse complement strand
TCTCGACGTCAAGGCCGCATCCAGGGTGTTTAGGAAGAGAGTGCCGACAACTATCGACGGCGTGCTCCAGGTTGGGGACCGCGGGCTGACCGCGCTGGTGCAGACGGTGCTCAGCAGCGATAAAGCACCAGGTGTGTTTTTAGACGAAAGCAAGATCGAGTTTGGCCCCTGTGTGACGAACCCGGAAAAAATCCTGTGCCTGGGCTTTAACTATCGGAAGCACGCAATAGAGACCAACACGCCGATCCCCACCTCGCCCGTGCTGTTCACCAAGTGCAACAACGCGCTCAACGGCCATAACGGAGTTATCAAGCTGCCGGCTCATGTAGCCACCAAGTTCGACCACGAAGTGGAACTGGTGGTGGTTATGGGAAAGACCGCCTACCGGGTGAGTGAGGAGGACGCATTGTCTTACGTGTTCGGCTACTGTACAGGCAACGATTTCAGCGCCCGCGACCTCCAGCGCAAGACCAGTCAATTCCTGCTCGGGAAAACCAGTGACGGCTTTGCCCCAATTGGCCCGTACCTGGTAACGGCGGATCAGATTTCTGACCCTAACAAACTCAAGCTTGAGTGCTATGTGAACGGCGAGCGGCGCCAGTCCAACAACACAAGCGATATGATCTTCAACGTGAAAACCATTATCAGCTATGCCTCGCAGCACTTCACTCTGAAGCCCGGCGATATCTTCTTCACCGGCACGCCGGAGGGAGTAATCTTCGGCAAGCCGCCGGATAAGCAGGTGTGGCTCAAGGCCGGCGACAAGATCACGACGGTGATAGAAAACCTCGGTGAATTGAGATTTACTCTCGTATGAAACAGGCACAGAAGAAAAAGAAGAGGGCGGGCAATCCCCGCCCTCCTTTGGCGCATCCAATAATTGTCAAAAACGGAGATTTGACCGCCCAGTAACACATACAGCGATGCACTAAGCAAGCACATCCCTTTCGCCGTTTATCCTGTTCCCGGTTTCTGCGCAAACGCAGTACGAGTTTGATGTCCGCTATTTAACAGTACAGGCGGCTGAGTTCGGGACAGACGAAGCGAGAGCGCGGCGAATCACCCGTCGCCGGCGTCTCAAGCCGGCTTGATCATCTTCTTCACATCCTGCTCCGTGATGCTCATATTGTGGCTTTTCTTTGCATGCTGCATGGCGATCTCAACAAGCTCTTTCTCGTCATGGCTCTTCACTGAAAAATTGCAGGGTGAGGGGCACTCGATTTTTTTCATCTGCGCTGCCATTGTACTTACCTCCATCCAAAATTTAGCATATCATACTGTCATGCTCATCTTTCTGTAAATGAGTGAAAACCTCATTTGGATTGACGTATTCCCTTAGCAATCGAATAGACAACTGAAAGGCATTGGGAGAAGATATGAGGAGTCGAATCTTTATTGTCAGATTTTGGGAAATCCAACAACTTCGGATAGCAGCATTCACTTCATAAAATATCTTTACTGCTCGATATGTTTCTGGTGGAAGCGGTCCGGGTTGGTGTGGGGAAGAAAAAGGGCCGCAGTATACTCATTCATATAAGACGGGTCCGTTGTGAGCTCCAGATATGTCATCCGCCGGGCCTGCCGGCGCTGCCTTTCCCGATGCTTCTCTGATACCAGGGCCATACGGCTACCCGCAAGAGAAGCGTTACCGATAAAATGAAAACGGTCCCGCGGCAGACTCGGAAGGAGGCCGATCGTTATGGCTGCATCCAGGTCCAGAAATCGGCCAAAACCCCCGGCGATATAGACCTTCCGGAGATTGTGGAATTCCATACCCACCTGCGCCAGCACGAGCGCACAGGCGGCATATAGCGCGGCCTTCGCACGGATGATATTTTCGATATCCTGCTCGTCGATGACAATCACGCGCCCGGTGGCGCTTTCCTTCGCAGAGACTAAGGTATAGACAGCATGGCGACCGACGATCTGAATGGCCTCCGACGGTTCGGAACGTTTCAGTTTTCCGGCGGCGTCAATCCAGCCCGTTTGCAGAAGTTGAGCCAGGAGCGATATCATGCCGGAGCCGCAGACGCCGCGGGGTCTGACCTGGCCGATGGTCCGGCAGGTAGCCAGGCCCGTTGCCGGATCAATCTCCATTTTTTCGATAGCTCCGTGAGCGGCTCTCATGCCGCATTTGATGCCACCGCCTTCGAAGGCCGGTCCGGCAGAGCAGGCGCATGTCAGAAGAAATTCCCGGTTGCCTATAACCACTTCGCCATTGGTGCCGATATCCATAAAGAGACAGACGTCATCGCTATTGTTGCATAAATCTGTGCAGAGGATGCCTGCGGTGATGTCTCCGCCTACATAGCTTCCCACGGCCGGCGAAATGATGACAGGCGCCGGGGGATTGATTGCGATGCCGACCTCCGACGCAGTGAAAAAGGGCACATCGAGAACCGTCGGTGTATACGGCTCGATCCGGATGTATTCAGGGTTCAGACCCAGGAGCAGATGGATCATCGTAGTGTTGCCGGAAACTACGGCGCAAGCGATTTCAAAATGTTCCACCTGGTCGTGGCGGGCCGATTGCTGAATGAGACGGTTGATGGTCCGGAGTACACGGTTGCGGAGTTCCTCCCGGCGGTCCGGCCGGCGCGCATAATCAATACGGCTGATGATGTCGAGACCGCAGGCGAGTTGGCTGTTATAATCGGTGCACGTGGAGAGGACTTTCATATCGGAGAGATCAACCAATTGCACAGCCACCGTGGTCGTGCCCACGTCAACAGCGATCCCGTAGTGCCTGCCGGTACGGTCCTTCGCTTCGAGGGCAGTGACCCGGTATCTTCTGTTTATGCCGGAATTGTATTCTGAGGGGTACATCTGCCCGGATGGGGTTTCCGTGATTAGCGTGATGGTTACATTCCCGCCGCCGGCCCGCAGGACGTCGGCTAAATGACGGATGACAGCGAGCGGAACAATGATCTCCTGTTTACCAAGCTGCTGCTGGAGTGCGCGTATGAGACGGTCGAGATCCGACAGGCCGTCGGCTTTCTGGGGGGGCGGAACGGAGATGTTTATCTTTTCAGTCAATGGACGGCGGTCATCCGGAGTCGGCAGCAAGGCCGCATCGATAAGCTCCATACCATCATTGTCGCTGAACTGACCACCGAAACGTCCGGCCTGGTCGGTCACCTCAACGACAACATCGGAATCATTTATAGATGTCCGGCAGGTTGGGACAAAGCCCTGATCGATTTCCGCCTGAGTCAAAACACCGAGGCTTTCGCAGTCGACCCGGCCGGAGACGATGCGCACGGCGCAATTGCCGCAGGTACCCTTGCCGCCGCAGGGGGCGTCGATTTCCACACCGGCACGCCGCGCCGCGTCGAGCAGCGTCGTATTTGCTTGTACATCGATTATGATCCCGGATGGTTGAAAAGTTATACGAGGCATATGTTCAATTTTCCCTCTGTCATTCCGAGAAGCGCGAGTGACGAGGAATCTTTAAGATCCCTCCCTCCGCTCGGGACTTCGGCTCACCGAAATGACACTCTTTAACTGAATTATCTTTCTTGCGAGTTCATAAAGAGTTTGAAAAACACTTCATTGTCATTCCCGTGAAAACGGGAAGCCAGTTTCTTAATTTGTTGCACGCTTCCTGGATTCCCGCCGGAGCCTGCCCTCGAATGTCGTTATCGGGGGCGGGAATGACAGAATGCCGGGCTTCTTGCGAGTGTGTCAATCTACATTTTGTGTTTCGTCTTTTGCATGCTCACAAAGCTTTCTATATCCGCTGCGTCCTGGGGGCCGACGAGCACCTTCCAACCCGGCAGGTTTTCCTCCAGTTCACCGCTGATCTGGGCGACGTAGCCGGGAATAACGATCTCGCGCGTGGATACCTGGTTTTCCAAACCCACCTCCTTCACGAATTTCGCGATGGAAGCGCCGGAAAACTTCCCCGCTGCCCAGGCCGTAAGCACGCTCATCCCCTCGCAGTCCGGGACGACCAGCCAACCGCTGGTCCCGCTGTTTTCGATTTCTCCTGAGACGGTGAAATAAGTGAGGGAGAAATTGGTGGTTACGAAAACCGGAGAGTCGGGACGGGGGTCGCCGATGGGATAGACCTTGGGCTCCACCTGGATGGGCTTCTGGGGATCGGTGTAGATATTGAGGCGGAGCGTCATGAGTGTGGCCATGAGGGCAGGATCGAATACGGGCAGAACGCAGATGCCGCCGTATTTGTCGATTTCCGTGATTGCTCCGGCAGCTATTTCCAGCAGATCGTCGGTGTGGTGAAGGAAGCGCAAGAAGGAATACCCGAGGGGCTTGACAGCGTCTTTCAGGGCGGCACGACGAATAGCAGAGTTCGTCTGGAACTGTTCGGCCAGAGATGAGGTTTGAAAATGGAGCAGTATATCCTGGAAGCCAGTCTCCCGGAGATGCGAAGCACAGCGAAAGAGGCTATCCAGGTCTGGGGCCGTGACAGCGAGGACGTGGTCATTTTCTTCCGCGATATTATGCAGCTCATCCAATGTTTCCGGTGT
>PLLV01000018.1:0-217 GCA_003142295.1 Syntrophaceae bacterium | reverse complement strand
GCCGTAAGCGTTTCTTCAATCATACCGGAGGAATCGGTATCATTGATATTGACGGCAATGGCGGTCTGGTGGAAAAAGGTCTTTTCGTGCCGGTAAAGGACGGTTTCCTCGCCCAGTTTTAGCATCCGGTCGGGCCCCAGCGCAATTCCGCGCACCGGAGGCTCGCTGGCCGCGCCGAGTACCTGGATGGCCTCTTCAGAGGCATAAGGGCATTCGG
>PLLV01000011.1:1766-9961 GCA_003142295.1 Syntrophaceae bacterium | reverse complement strand
GCCCTTGTGTATGCCAAATACAAGTCTACACCATACCCATTCGAGCAAGTGCATTGACTTCGGTTTGAAAAGAGGCGTGCAGTTTCCTGTTTATCTTGGCTTCAGATTGTGCGAAGATAAGGGAAAATGGAATAGCGGTCATAGAGAAAATGAACCTCTGTATACATCGCGGCGCTAAAGAGATTGGCGGATCATGTGTCGAGTTAGAAGCAGACGGCCAGAGGCTTCTGCTGGATCTTGGACTACCCTTGGATGCTGAACTGGACGAAACTCCCCTTCCAGATGTCTCCGGCCTTGAAAAATTGGATGAATCCCTGCTGGGAATAGCCATCAGCCACGCGCATCTTGACCACTACGGCCTCGCGGCAAAGGTCCGGCAAAGAGTACCGGTTCTGATTGGCAAAGGTGCTCTCCGGATAATCAACGCCGCCAGACAATTTTTCCCAGACGCACCCGATTTCCTCAGAACCATTGAAATAAAGAATAAAGAGCCAATTGTCCTTGGTCCCTTCACGATTACCCCCTACCTGATGGACCACTCTGCCTACGATGCTTATGCCTTTCTGGTCGAGGCAAAGGGAAAGAAGGTTTTCTACTCTGGCGATTTTCGGAACCACGGCAGGAAAAGGATATTGTTCGAAAGGCTGATTCAAAACCCGCCCGAGGACGTGGATGTGCTCCTGATGGAGGGCTCGACCCTTGGCCGGACAGGGCTTGAAAACGAATACCCTTCAGAAGATGAATTGGAGGCACGCTTCATCGACCATTTCAATTCGGCAAAAGGATTAGCACTCGTCTGGACTTCCGGCCAGAATATTGACCGGCTCGTGAGCATCTATAAAGCCTGCAGACAAACAGGCAAAAAGTTCATTGTGGACCTTTATACGGCCGGTATCTTGAAGGCCATCAAAAATCCCCACCTCCCGCAGCCTGGTTTCAAGGGTTTTCTTGTTTTCGTACCCATGTCCCAGCGCATCCTGATTAAGGAACGAGAGCTTTTCGATATTCCACAATCGGTTTCATTCTGCCGGGTATATCCAAAAGAGTTGCCGGATCTGGCCCGTTCATCTGTCATGCTCTTCCGACCATCCATGGCCAAAGATTTGGAACGGGCGGGGTGTCTGGATGGGGCCTCTCTCATTTACTCTCTGTGGCCAGGCTACTTGAAAGACGACCGCTATCAGTGGTTCCGAGACTGGCTTGAAAAGCATCAAATCCCTTTAACTCATTGCCACACATCAGGACATGCGCCTGTGGCCGACCTGAAGGGGTTGGCAGAGGCCATATCAGCTAAGAGGCTTGTCCCTATTCACTCGTTTGAACCAAATGCCTATAAAAAGCTTTTTGAAAATGTGGAAATCAGAAATGACGGTGAAACCTGGGCTGCATGATTGTTTAAGTAGACATAAGCCATGGAAAATATATTTATGAACCAAGAATCCATAATTTCCCTTCTGAAGAGCCTGGGCTTGGCCCCTATCGCAGAACAAGATATCTCACAGCTCATGATCTCCGAAAAAGTCATCCGCTGCGAAGCGGGAGACACCCTGATAGCCGGTATGGGAAGCGACAAGGGAAAGGACGACCAGATACACTTGGTCGTGGATGCCGTCCACTTGTGCCTTCAGAGTAACGGCGAAAAGAAATCTATTAAGCTTATTTTTGGTAGGCGCAATAACTCGAATGAGCAGGCCGAAGTTGAAAACGCCGTGGCTTTAATGATCGAGAGCATAAAGATTCCCTTGAAAATAGAGACCGAAGTGGACGGAGAAAAAAGAGGCTTTAAATCCGAATCTTTTGATGAGGACCCGAAAGGAAAAATTAAAAGGTGGATGCAATATCTGAGTCGGGAAACGAAAATTCCAGAATTCGCAAAAGACCTTGAAAATGCAATCCATGATGACCTGTTCAAATGGTATAGAAGTGTTACAGGGAAATACTGGTCAGGCCGCGTTGGTGGTCTTGAGGTCTGCACAATGGATCTCGCCGGCCAAAAAGGGAATTTGAAGGTTGGAAACCCGGGGAAAAATGACGACGGGCCGACTCGCAAGGTGTTTCTCGATATTCTAAAAAAAGAAAATTTTACAGATGCAGAAATGACCTTTTCCCATCCGCAGCTCGATAAAGTTGCCTCGATCATCCGTGCAATAGCAGAATCACGGAGAAATGCTGCACTGAACGAATTCCAAAGGGAGCATCTTCTTGAAAGCCGGGTTCTTTCCGGGAAAGTAGAAATTGTTTCCAAGGAAGGTATCATGAAACCTGTATTCGAGGACCAACCTTTCCAATTTCCGACATTGTGGGCGCCCTCGGCCAAGCCAAGATTCGTGGATGCCTTGATGCGGCTTGGAAACATCCCATATGTGGTGGAACTCAAGGAACCGGCAGGAACAAAACCCGGCCAAGGCTACCGCCATGCAATCACTCAAGTGGTTCTCTATCGGGAATTTGTTCGCAGAGCCAAAATGCTTCACCCCTGGTTTAGAAAGAAGGGACTTGTTCCAGATAAATGCCGAGCGGTCGTTGCTTTCCCAGAATTGTCCAAAGGCGATAAAAAACAGCAGATGCTTTTACGTCAGCATGAAATGGTAGGTAACGCTTTTGGCGTTGAGATTGTTGAAATTAAAGGTTTTAAATGAGCTTTATGGATAAAGTTTGATCGGAGAAAGCAGAGGACAGCCCTTTGGGAATAGACAGTAGTTTATACATGGGTTACGGCTTCAGAATCCCAAAAACCCATCATGAAAGGCTTTTACCAAGGGAGGAGGAGTGTCCAGAATATTTTACTGGCGACAACATTTACACTCATGACCTGGGAGAAGGGATTTTTATTTTCGGCAAAATTCTATATGAAACAGAAGCAAGGTGTTATCTGTGGGACGGAAACCGAGAAGTTGTTGATGTAAAGAAAGCCCTTAACGTTCACCACATGGTCAAGAGAAAGATTGACCGTGTAGCAAATGAGTGCAGAAGGAAAGCAAAACTTTTCACTCTAGCATTAATTTCATGAGAAGATATGGCTGGTATTATCGCAAATTATGTTTTCGCTTATGGCTTCGTTGTTAATATTTCAAATGATAGGTATTTTATAAATACGTTGTCAACTCGAAGTATGAACAACATCAAAATAAAGAAACGATGGATTCCTTTCATAAACGAAGTAGGATGGACAAGATATTCCGACTTGGAAGAGCAATCATGTCTTTTTGTTTTTGGAGAAAGAATACGATCTACAGAAGATGGCAATTTAATATATTTTGGCGAATACAATATTGATGGTAAAATTTATGACCTGAAAAAGGACATTCTACTCAAGAAAATTAAAAACAAGGCTCTTATTGATGGAGAGGCAATACTCAACAAAACATCTTCGTCAATTCTTCTTTTTCTAAATGATCGTCACTTGCCACAACATGGGTATGATCTGATATAGACGGCAGGCCTTCCAAATACTAAGTCTTTGATACTGAAGCTCCCGAGTATTTTGTTGAATGCCGAATGAAAGGTGCAAATGCTTGACACAGGGTGATTTTCAGTCCACGATAAACGTTTAGGGAAGGTAAGGTATTTTCATATTTATTAATAAGATCATCATTTTCATGTAATTATGCGATCAGTCTTTGATCAATATAAGCAACCGGAGAATCAACTAACCCATGCCCTCGCATGCGCGCTATGCGAGGATCGGGTTTTGCTCAAGCGATTTATTAAAGAAATAGCAGGCTCGGTACCAGCTAGTATAAAGCATTTGCAAATTCTTGAGCAGCAGGTGCCTGATGAAGATGCGAGTTATTCCGAGGAGGAAGCAGAACGGCGTGGTATTCCCGATGCCTGGATACATGATGGAGATGGCTGGGCGCTTCTTATAGAAAGTAAAGTGCAGGCTGCTTTCAAGAAAAATCAATTGCAGCGGCATTACGGGGTTGCCAAGCGATGCGGCTTTATCAATATCCATATCTTGGCGATAGGTATTAAGAAGCCCCCATTTGATCTCCCACAATCTGATCTCCCGCGGTCTAAATTCAAAGCATGGACTGACATTTATAAGTGGTTAAAGAAGCAGGCAAGATCAGAGTGGGCTCGGCGGGCAGCTCAGTATATGGAAATATGGGAGGGGAAAATGGTTGATAATGCGTACCTGACTGACGGTTCTGTCACAGTTTTTTCCGGTATTCCATTTGGGGATGAGGAACCATATAACTATACTGAAGCGAAACGTCTTTTGAATTTAGCAATGGCCGATCTCAGAAAACGCAAATATCTGGAACAGGACCTTGGAATGAATCCGTCTGGTTCTGGCAGAGGAGCCATTACCGGTAAGGCAGGTAAGTCGGTCTGGGACTTGCTGCCCATTAAAGGTTTAAAAGATGGTGAAGCATTTACGAAATATCCACATCTGACACTGTCGTTAGAACATGATCGAGTGGTGTCAATCTTGATTATTCCTTCCGACATCAAACCTGTTTTTCGTAGAAATATTGTAATGCTTGGATTCACTGGGTTTTCTGATCTAATGCGTAAGGTTAATCAGAATCTGAATGCGGCGTTGAAAGGGGCAACAGGGGCTGCGCCTTGGGTTATTGTATTACAACGCAGATATCCCTCCCAGCGGTCGGCCGCGATAACGGATGCTATGCTGCAATACGATCTCAGAACGGCTTTCCCCGGTAGCGCAAATACGCAGGTGGTTAAAACGCAATCTCAGTGGCTTACGGCCACCTACAATGCTCTTGAACATAAAAAATCAAACCTCCAGGTTGCCGTTGGTGCCATCTTCCCTTATAAAAACTGCAAGGCCCAAAAGAGCCCGGATATCCTGAATTACATTGCCGACACATGGCTCGCGTGTAAACCGCTACTGAAAGTGATGATTAAAGATTGACGAATAGAGACTGATAGGGATGTAGAATGTGGCTAATGACAAAATACGGCTTCTACTCGATTGTCCAGAAGCTGCCGAACGAGTACCATGTGCGCTCTCGCGAACGACATGATCTCCAGAACCTAATCGATGAAGTGCCCCTCACCGGCTGTCTAATCTACGAGAGCAAGTCTACGGATTACCCTACTCGTATCATCGTTGACCGTGATATGGTCATGAAAATCCTGCAATTTCTTGGTAACACATTGGACTATGACAATTTCAAGCAACGAATTGCCGAAACACCAGATCAAGCGCACAAGCCGTATCACTCCGTCTGGAAAGTGATCGCAGAAAGTCTTGGCGCGTATGGCAAACCTGGGCGCTTTAAAAAGCATAGATGACGGATGCCGATCAAACGAATGTCGGTGATCTTTTACAGCGCGCCTGATTCGCGGCGTTTGACAAAGGGAGAAAACATGAAACTATACACTAAGGCAGATGTATCAGAGCAGACGTTAGAGGATCTTGTCCGGCAGCACGCCGGCATGATCGAGGAGGGCCTCGTGTACGTTGACCATCAGAAACAAGCCGCAGGCGGCAGACTCGATGTCCTAATGGTGGACAGCGGCAAGTCACTTGTCATTGCAGAACTCAAGGTTGTACAGGACGATGGTATGCTTCTACAAGGCGTCGACTACTACGACTATGTTTCCACCCATATTGAGGCATTCGCGCGTCTGTACCAGAAACACAGCATTGATCCTACTCAGCAGGTACGACTCTTCCTTATTGCCCCGTCGTTCTCGCAAATCTTGGTCAATCGGTGCAAGTGGATGGACTTACCCATTTCGCTTTTCACTTTTAATTGCCTGAAATTTGCCGGAGACGAAGAACTGGTTCCTGTCTTTGCTGAGCATGCAATACCAACTCAGCCAGAGGTAGTAGAGGTCTCGCACCTTAGTGACCATCTTGACTACATTACCGATGTGAACGTACGCGTTAAGGTGTCTGCACTGCTTGACGAGATCAAGAACTGGAAGCCCGGCAACATTTCCCTTGACCCGATTAAGTATGCAATCTCTATGAAGGTCAATGGCCGAGTCTTCGCATATTTCTATCCGCGCCGCCAGCACTACCTACTCGCCACGTACACTGAAGATGAGGTCTGGACTGAATACTCAGTCAAGGACGGCGATGATTTGGCAAAAGTGAAACCAATCATGAAGGCCGCCATGGAACGCAGAGTGAAATGATCATCGGACCCCGTTGTGGATCAATCATTACGCAAATATTCAAAATATTTTACTCAACATACCTGAGGACTCGTAGATGGGGGTAAAGTTCCGGCGTATTTCAATATTTACTTATCATGCACTCTCAATTCAAATACAAAGCGAGAGGTTGGGTGGTCGGTCCGGATCAATGATAACGGGTTGAAACGTGCATATTTTTGTGCGTGATTTTTTCAACAGGGGCTGGTAATTTCTTCTTCCTGAAATCAGTAATCTGTGGGAGTAACGAAAAGTTGATGCTTTCAGATGGTAAAAAAGCATCTGGCGGCCGGTATGCTCAGGAAGCTGAATTACAATGTAGCGAGTGTTTCCAGCGGTGAGGAAGCGGTGGCATACTTAAAGGAACATAAGATTGATCTCATGGTTCTGGACATGATTATGGACATTGGTATGGACGGACTGGACACCTACAAGAGTGTCCTTGAAATCCACCCGAAACAGAAGGCGATTATAGTCAGCGGTTTTTCGGAGTCGGATCGGGTGATTACCGCCCAGACCCTCGGTGCGGGCGCATATGTGAGAAAGCCCTATGTCATAGAAAAACTGGGACTGGCTGTAAAGAATGAGCTGGATAAAACATAGGCAACGGCAGATTCAACAGTACAAACAGTATTCATTGTTTTTTTTGGGTTGCTTTTTTGCGTAGTTGTAGGTTGTCAACAGTTGGCATACCTCAAATTCTCTTCAATCCTACCCGCACAGTTCAGGATGTAATATGCTACACAAAGCATTTTCTCAAATCTCGACTATTATAAATAACGGACGTATGTAAACGCTATTGTTATATTACAACTGAGCATAAGGCCAGGCTCTGATATTCGAACCAAGAGGAAGCCGGTTCTCACCCGGATGCACTAGAAAACCGGGGAGGACCCTATCTCCGAAGTATTCTTGGAAAGCCTTGATGGAAGATGCCATTTCAGGCCGGGGTGTTGCAGAGAGTTTTACTTCAACAGGAACGAGTTTCCCTGCCGTTTCAATCAAGATATCAACTTCCGTCCCCGTTGATGTCCTCCAGAAATAGACTTCAGGCTCGATACCCCGGTGTGTGATAGCTTTGAATATTTCTGAGAGAACTGCTGTCTCCATAATCTGGCCAGCCATTGGCCCAGAAGCCGCATGTTCGGCATCTTTGAGACCTGTCAGATAACAGAGCATGCCCACATCCATGAAGTAGACCTTCGGCGTCTTCACAAGCCTCTTGCCGATATTGGCAAAATACGGCCTCAGCACGATGATCTGATAGGTGGCTTCCAGAACAGAAAGCCATGCCTTTGTTGTATTCACGGCAACACCGAGATCTCTGGCGAGGTCAGTCATGTTCAGCAACTGGGCACTCCGTGCTGCCAGCGCCCTGAGAAAGCTCTGAAACTGAGACAAATCGCCTACTTGCCGAATTGTTCGTACATCTCGCTCGAGATAAGTTTGCACATAACCCGCATGCCAAAGATTGGCGTCCCGATTTGGGTTTACCGCCAATTCAGGATATCCACCGCGGAGAAAACCGCGCCAGAGATCTCGATAAGTGACCTTACGGTCTGATACTCTATGGTGACGTGGTTCCCATGGCAGAGAAACCTGAGGCTGGCCATCCATTTCTCGGTGCGAAAGGGGCAGAAGCCTTAATACGGCGGTACGGCCCGCCAAAGTCTCGGAGACCTTCCCCATCAGCTGAAGATTTTGTGAACCAGTCAAAAGATACTGCCCAGAGCGATTCCTGTCAGCATCTATTCGTTCCTTTACATAAGGGAGAAGATCAGGTGCATATTGCACCTCGTCAAAAATGACAGGAGGAGCGTTCATTTCCAGGAAGCCCCTGGGGTCTTCCACGGCTGCCGCTCTGACATCAGGTGGCTCCAGGGATACATATCTGTATCTTCCAGCAAAAAGATGCTTAAGAAGCGTTGTCTTGCCGGACTGGCGCGGCCCAGTAAGAACAACTGCCGGAAATTCTTTCGCTGCCTTCTTCAGCACCGGCTCAAGGGACCTTTTTATGTATTTGACTGGCATGACAACCTCCTGTCTTGCAATTATGCATT
>PLLV01000011.1:0-1721 GCA_003142295.1 Syntrophaceae bacterium | reverse complement strand
ACCAGGGCTGCACTGTGAAATTCCCTTTCCCTGCTGTCATCACTGCGTACCGTGTGTATCAGTTTTCCCCTGTGATAAACTTCTGCGATAAAGTCTTCGCCTTTCCCGTAGACCTGTATCACGAATCCTCTGTGTCTGCGCATCTGCATATATGTCATCAGTCTCCAGTAGATAATAAATAATACATTTTAAAACGGCACCTGGTCAATAAAGTGTTTCGAGTCCTGGGCAAGGATCTCCGTATATATCAAGGTGCTCATCAGATCCCGGTGCCCCATCCACCTCCTGACCGTTGTAATCGGTACTCCATTTGTCAAACACACGATTGCGTAACTGTGCCTGAAGGTATGCGGATGTGCCCGCTCGTCGTCGATCCCGGCAAGCTCGCAGGCCTTGCGAACCAGCCGGTGTGCGTGGTTGCGCTGAAAATCGAAAACAGGATCTCCATATTTGAGATTATTCTGCTTTATCCAGAACCGCAGCTCGCCGGCAAAATCTCTAGAGAGCGGGACGGACCGGATATATTCTTTCTTCCTCTTCAGGGTCTTTATCTGGATGACCCGGTTTTGGATATCGAAGTCCCCGACCCGGGTATTCAGGGCTTCGGTAATCCGGACACCCGTGTTCCAGAGGAAAAGACAAAGAAACCATGTCTTGTAATTTTCTCCCTTCAACTCGGGGGAAATGATCTTCCGGGTCTCATCCCTGGTAAAATACTTCGGGGCCTCTTGCGAGGCAGCCCTCGCGAGCTGCCTCATATTGCCCTGTGTTGGCACTAAATCTTTTGTCATAATGTATGACCACTTTATTGATTAATCGCTTCCCTCTCCGGGGAGATTCCCTTTGTCCAGATCCTTGTGTTAAGATCCAAGTCTTCAACGATGCCGATGACCGTTGCAAGTTTTTTATAGATCACTTTTACCTGGGACCTGTCAATAGGCCGTTTGATGTCCGGGGCAAGGTAATTATACCAGCCCGGTAATGCGATCCGTATACGGCCGTTGGTGAAGGAGAGGCGAAATGCTCCGAATCTCCTTTTCAGCGCCATGAGCCGTTCCATCAGTGCCGGCGTGATAAGGAACCTCGCTTCCACCTGGTCGGAGGACTTTACGGCAAACTCCCTGTTGAAGTCCGGGTTCTCCATCGTCACTAGTGATTTCCCTCCGAAAAGAGGCCTGTTTAAACCGGACGCGGGAGTGACCACCGTGTAGCCGTGAAAATATTTGTTGCAATCGGCCGAGAAAAACAGGCCGGCAAAAATCGTGTATCTGTGTGTTTCGGTCCGTATACGGGTGTTGCCGTCACTGTCGGTTACCGTTACGGTTTCTTCCCGTTCTTCCTGGGCATGGACATATGAACAGCGAAAGTGTGTCTTTCCGGCGACCCCTTCCATATAATCCATGCCGTCATAAATATCAGGCGCCTGATAAAGCCGTGATTCCTTGAACTCCGCTTCGGAAATATATCTCGTTGGCTCACAAAAGGTACTATCGGCAAGTGTACGAAGAAGGACAGGGACAACCTCCATTTTAAAGCTGTATAATAGGTCCTTGGGTATCCGCGATGTGCAGAGCCATACAATCAGGACAAAACCGGCGGCGATAAAGAGGGAGGCAGGAAATCCGAAAGATTTAATGGAAAAAGGTATTATGAAAATACCCCCGACAATGCCCAGGACAATTCGTAACAGGACACGGTTTTCCAGGGCCTTGATGCGTCTG
>PLLV01000179.1 GCA_003142295.1 Syntrophaceae bacterium | reverse complement strand
AAGATAATCCGGATTGAATTTCAGTTACGGAGAGAAGTTTTAAGAGATATCAAGATTAAAAATATTGATGACCTGTTTCAGAAAATAGATGGTGTATGGGCGTATTGCACAAAAAGCTGGTTAAAGTTTCAGGATCGTCCCGGGCTGCATCATACCCAACGGACCACTTTCGATTGGTATGAAGAAATTCAAAATGGCTTTGCAGGTGTTCAAGGTGCAGAACCTCTTGTCAGAGAAAAAGCCGTCAGGATTGATAAACAGAGATTGATGCAACAAGCGACTGGGCTAATTATCGCCTTACACGCTATTGATCAGGAAGAAAAAAGCGCAGATCGAGACAAACCCGTCAACATAGAAGACTGCCTTTATTCATATGTCGATGAACTGAGTAAACATCATCCGAGTCCGTCAGAAATACAAGAAAAAGTAAAAAGAAAACGCTCAAAATATCATAGAGAAAAACCGCTGACTGAAGAAGGTCAGAGGATATATCGGATAAGGCGGTGTGAAGAATGATATTGACCGCCGACAAAAAATATTCCATACCGCCCACATCAGGAGGTATGTGCATGAAGGGCGGAATATATTCAGACGAAAGATGTCAGATTTGTGGGGGTTCGTTCCGGGACACTGGCAGATCCATGGCGTGCCCCGAACATCCCCAATGTCGGGCTACGCGTCACAAGGTGATCTTCGGGTCAATCACGAAACGCTTCAAATCCTACGACGATGCGGACAGGTTTTTAAATGGCGTCCGGTTCAAAACGGACGAAAAGACATTCGATGCACGAGACTACCAGAAGGACAATCCTCTGAGTTTTTCCAACACGGCCGACAAGTGGCTATCCTACCATTCCACAGAGGTACGGGCTGGCACACGGAAGAACCTGGTCAGTCATATCCGGCACGCCAAAAACTTCTTTGGCAATCGCAGTATCCGGGATATTCAGTACGGGGATCTCGAGGATTTCGTGCACAGCCTTACCCTGTCGGACAAGTCAAAACACAACATTCTGTCAACCGTGCATGTCCTCTTCGTATGGATCAAGAAGCGGCGGGAGATTGCTGCGTTGCCGGATTTCCCGGAGATTGCCTTTGATCTCGGTTATCGCAGAACGGTCGATAAGGATATCCAGCAACAGATCATCGAAGAAGTCAGGCGGATCTGTACGAATCGCAAGGTGTACCTGGGAATCAAATGGCTGGCGACTTACATCAGTATCCGGCCTGGAGAGTTGATTAAGTTGCAGGAAGGCAATATCGATACCGTGGGAGGGTTCTTCACAATCCCGTCCGCGGACTCCAAGACGGTTTACAAAACCATCCCACTGATTCAAGAGTATATCGAGATACTGAAAGAATTTACCTTCACGTTCCCCGCCACACCCTTTTTCCGACACATCGGTGGCATCCAAGGTGTCCTTGAAAACGTACCCTTTGGCGTCAAGTATTTTTACAAATGGTGGGTAAAGGCTTGCGCGAATCTCGGAATTGAGGGCGTAGATCTCTATGGAGGGACGCGGCATTCATCCGTCCGCGCCTTGATCGCCGCAAAGTACACTCCTGAGCAAGTTAAACAGGCCGCCATGAGCGAAACGAATGCAGCCTTTGCCCGGTATATGGGTAAGGCAATCGACCATGATCTACGGGCGATTTACCAGCGAAGCGCTCAGGTTATTTCCATTGACAAGGCTGACAAGGAAATGACAACGGGAAAAACGACCTAAGTACTTGATATCATGGTGGAGGCGGCGTCCATCACATTCTCAGCCTATCTTTCAGTATTTCTTACGCTTTCAAATATTCAGACTTTCTGGATACCCCCAAAGATACCCCCATATTTTCAGTTCTCCTAAGATTAACATTAGATTTTTCTACAAAAGTCGAATCGTCTCGCCCGGAAAAAGCGGTCGTCTATACTTCCAGGTAATCTCTCAGTTTATGAACCGCCTTTTTATGTTTTGACGGATTCATTCGACTGATATTCAAGAGTTTCCACTTGACGGCGGGCAGGTTCTCAACCCCTTCAATGCCTATCAGGTCCCACTGAGGCATCCCTTCTTTGACGGAAACAATGAATTGTTTTTCCTGAATGGTTAGTTCTCTTGCTATCATGGAAACCAGTTCTTCTCTGGTCTTTTCCAGGTCCTCGCATGTGACCCCTTCCAAAGTCATGCCTTGAAATTCGGTTTCAAAGACAGGCCGAATATCAACGAATCCTGGATTGAGAACCTCTACCATGGGCCGGTCATGGCTGATCAGGTAAACGACAAACGCCTTTCGCATGGCGGCGCTAAAGTATCCATATTTGAGAAGCATCATGATATCGAAGAGGTCCCTTGGGTGCTGGCGATCCAGGGCAGCGCAGATTTTCCCTGCGTATAGCTCATTTTCCGAAAGGGTTTGACATTCCAAAGAAATCTCAAAGAGATCGACAGCTTTCGGCGAGATAACTCTTCTTGCAGGCGGATAGACGGAACCTCGTATGACCAGGTTCGGCTCGATCTTAACCATCGTCTCCTGTCGCTGTACAAACAATCCACTGAAAAAATCGCTCCCTTTGGTTTTCTTGGGAATGATTTTCGTTCCAGGAATCTTGCCCTCGACATCCTGAGATATCCGTACAAGAGCAGAACTCATTTCGCGGAGGGATAAATCCCTTTCACCAATGGGAAGATACACGAGGTCAATATCGACGGAGATACGGGGAAGATCTCTGGCAAAAAAATTGATAGCCGTCCCGCCCTTGAGCGCGAAGACGGCTTCTCTATCGATTAACGGAATGATTCGTAGTAGCAATTCGGCTTGTTTGAAGTAAACAGTGTCGATCACGCAGGTATTCCTTCCCGATCACTGGGAACGGTTATCTGATATTTCGTGTCAAATCGGCCATTCGGCACGATCATCCGCTTCCCTTTCCCAAGATTGACTTTCGATAAATCCAGTTTCGAAAACCAAGTGTGCTCATGTCTTTCCGCCATATAGAGGAACAGCCTTTTCACCTTCACAGAGCGACATGCCGTCAATAACCCCTGAACAACATCAGGACGGAGCGTGACCAGATTTTCCATGATCAATTGGGCTTCATCGAATCCAACTTCTTTGGGCACCAGATGAAGCATCTCCATGGCCGCTCTTTCCGGCGCCGCTATTCTGACCGAAAAATCCCGCTCTTTGAAATCAGCAAATCCATCGTGGCTATCCGTAGGGAATATATTCGTTCGCGTTACAACAAACTTAACGTCGAAACGATCTTCTTTAAACCAGGCCGGCAATATCAGTCCCCGTGGGCCATACAGAAAAGTCTTATTCTGTTTTGCCGGCAGATAATGGGCATATCCTTTCAATTCCAGAGCTGTTTTTCCACCCGCATGAACAAATAACCCGAGTTGAGTCTGAAGGGCATGAAGTGCACCCAGCCAATCCACCTTATCGTCTGCGCGTATGTAGGCGCCCCGGCCATACGGTTCCAACCATCCGCTGTTTTTATACTTCACGAGCAGATCCCTGCTGAAACCTGAAGCAGACAGATAGGAAGTGGCAGCGGGGGTGCCCATAGTCCACTGATTTATGAGGCGGTTTATTTTTGTCTTACTTTCGGTACTCATAGACGTCAAAAAGCCACAATTTTAAACTAAAGTCAAGGGAAAGTTTAAATATGTTGGCTTTTGTTGACCTGTAGTCGTCAAAGGCTAACATTATTAAACTAGTGTAAAAACGGATTATTATAAAGAAGCCCTGCATTATTAAATTTCTGCCTTGGAAGAGGTTGACGTATGAAACTCCAATCGCCGGAAAGTTAGGATTAACGAGGGATTGCTGACGATGTCAATTAAATAGAACAGTTGCC